>CAMKQS010000001.1 GCA_946414975.1 uncultured Caryophanales bacterium
AAAAAAGAGGAGACAATAGTATCTAGTAAAGTCTAAATACTACTGACTCCTCAATTAATTCAATATTATTTATTTTATTTTTATTTTTGCTTTTTATCATCGATGTACCTCCATTTCTAGAGAATACCTCTTTCATTGGTTATATATAATATCATTTTTTAAGAAAATATCAATTCCCTGATTAGGGAATAGTAGTATCTAGTTAGTTTTTAAATAATCTTCTAATTCAGATAGTTTAATTTTGTTAGATAAGTTCTCGATGAATATCTCATTAGAATAATTAAAAGCAAGAAATGTTATATCATTAATTATTATTCTATGTGGTTCAACATAGGTTAAGTTAGTTCTATCAATTTTTCTTATACTACCATTTATGATTTTTAATGTAGTATTTGAAAACTCACATATTAGTTCTAACTTCTTTTTTAATGATTCTTCAATTACAATTTCTTGCTTAATAATATTTACCATAAATCCCATCCTTTCTTTAGGATGTTTTTTTGATAATGAATACAAAAAAACTAATCCATTTCTGAATTAGTTGTATTTAAGCTCGAAAAGTTCGAGCGTATTTCCTTATGGAGGGCCTAGTCGGATTTGAACCAACGATCAGGGAGTTGCAGTCCCACGCCTTACCACTTGGCTATAGACCCATCAAATTACTAATTAATTATAGCAAAAAAATTAATTAGTTTCAACATATTTTAATGAATTATATGATAAATAACTATTTTTTATGTATACTACTATTTATAATTGATGCCTTGTTTATTATTTTAGAACCATACAACTGTTTTAAATCATCAACTACTTTATCTAGATTACTATCTTTTTGTTTATCATTTACATCTTCAAATAATGATATTTGATAATTACTATAATCTGTTAGTTTACTTAAACTAACTCCTACTAATCTAATTGATTCATCATTATATAATTCACAAGCTAATATTTTACATACATTATATATTTCATCAGTATTATCAGTTGCATTTAAAAGTTTTCTTTGATGAGATTTAGTTTTTAAAAATTTGTCTTTTAAACTTACTCCTACTACAGATGCATATTTTCTTTTTTTTCTTAATGTAATACAAACGTTCTCAACAAGCGATAAAATAACTTTGTTAATATCTTCTATATCATTTAGATTATATGGTAATGTAGTTGAATTGCTAATAGAAACATCTTTATTTTTTAGAGTAATTATTGAATCACTAATTCCTTTAGCGCTATCTATTAATTTTTTTGTTTGATTTTTAAAATATTTGTGTAAAAAATCTTCCTTAGCATTAGCTAAATCACCTATTGTATTAATATTTAAATTTCTTAATTTTATTGCTGTCTTTTTACCCACACCAAATAATTTTTCTATTGGAAGTGGATACATCTTACTTTCTATTTCATTTTCAAATAAAGTATGTACTCTATCTGGCTTTATAAAATCAGATGCCATTTTTGCACATAATTTATTATTAGCAATTCCAATATTTACTGTAAAGCCTAATTTATCTTTTATTTCTTTTTTTAACTTATACGCAAATTTAATCTCATCTCCATACAAGTTTTTTACTTTTCCATAATCTGCAAAACATTCATCTATGGATAATATTTCTATATCAGGAATATAACTTTCAATTAATTCAAATAATTTGTTAGACATATATTTATATAGTTTATAATATGGTGGATAAATATGTAAGTCATTGCATTTTCTTTTTGCTTCTCTTAATGTTTCAGCAGTTTTAACTCCTCTTGATTTTGCAACCATAGACTTAGCAAGTACTATTCCTCTTCTTGCAGACTCATCGCCACCAATAACTGCTTCTTGATATCTAATATCTTCTTGATATCCGTTTTTTAACATATAAACAGCTGTCCATGATAAAAAAGCATTATTAACATCAATATGCATAATTATACTCATAATACCACCCATACAATTATAATACATATGTTCATTATTTTCAAGAAAAAAAATTACACAACTTTTTGTGCAACTTTTTGAGCATCTGGTACTTTATTCATTTTAGATTTTAAATAATTAATTGCTGTATGCATTTTTTCAGTTCCATGAGCTATTCCAAAATCAGAATAATCTAATACTTCGTCATTAAAAGCATTACTCATATATTTACTTAATAATTCTTCATCTATTCTATCTAGTGTAGATAATAATTTAGCATAACTTTTATTTACTTGATTATCTATTTCACCAAATCTCTCAGGAGATTCTACGTGACTCATTTTTAATTCGGATAAATGATTTATTTGATCAAGTAATGCATCATCTATTCCAATTAATAGCAATTCTTCTTTTAATCTACTTCCATTTTTACTAAAATAAGCATCTACAAAATCAATATTATTTTCATTTTTATGTTTTAACATAATAGTTATTTTATTTAAACAGGTTAATTCTTCCTCATTATAATTACTTCTTGCACATCCTGAAATATTAGAAGCAATCATATACGTGCAGGCTCTATTAAGTGCGCTTAATCTATTTTCTCCGCCAAATCCATAATCTTTTCCATCTGATGTTGCAGTCATTAACATTATTTGACTAAACAAATTATCAACATTAAAATTATTTTCATCATCATGTTCTAAAGGTGTTGTACTAATATATCCAACATTATTAATAGCATCATAATCAACAAAACCTTTATCACTATATCTTGAAAGTGGTTCTAATTTTAAAGTTTCCAACTTCTTATAAAAATTAGATAAATCAAATCCTTGTATTAATTCAGATAACTTCATAGAAAAAGATACTATTTTGTCTTCTACAGTATTATCCTTCCCTATATTACTACTATCAAACATTTTGTTAACATTAAAACTACGAGTTAATTCTTCCTCAATTTTTTTAATATCTACGCTCATAACAGTACCTCACTGTAATAATAATATCACAAATTTTTAAAAAATAAAATATTTTTTTTATTTATCGTAAAAATATTATTAAACTTTAACTGTTTTTTTACTATAAATATTATTTATACATACATTTTTTTTATCTTTAATAACATTATTTATAATTATTTCTTCTATTTCTTGTTTAATAATCTTACTTATTCTTCTAGCACCATATTCTTTATAATTTGACATTTCAATAATTTCATCTATTGCACTTTTATATACCTTTATTTTGATATCTTTATATTTATTTCTTAGTTTATTTATATTATATTTTAATATTTTGTTTATACTTTTTTTTGTTATGTCATCAAACATAATTAGTTTATCAATTCTATTAACAAATGAAATTCCAAATAAATCTTTTATTTTTTTATCACTTATTTCGGTTTTAAATCCTATTTCTTTTTGTTCAAATCCAACATTAGTAGTCATAATAATTATTGTATTTCTAAAGTTAATAATATCTCCTTTTGCATCTGTTAATACTCCATCATCTAATATTTGAAAAAACAAATTTTTAATATTGTCGTGTGCTTTATCAAATTCATCTAAAATAATTACTGAAAAAGGATTATATTTTATCTTATCAAATATATAATTAGAATCATTATAGCCAACATATCCTGCTGGAGAGCCAATTAATTTACTTACTGCATGTGATTCACTATATTCACTCATATCAAGTTTTATTACATTTTTAGAAACTAAATGGGCAAATTTTTTTGCAAGCAACGTCTTTCCTACTCCAGAATTTCCCGCAAAAAGATATGAAAAACATTTATCTTCTTTATAACCTAGTTTTATTTGTTTATATGAATTTATAACTTCATCTATTGCATTATCTTGACCAAAAATTATACTATTTAATTTCTTTTTAATATTATCAATATCTTTTATATTATCTTTATTAATTGCATAAATAGGTATATTAGTTTTTGTACTTACTATTTTATAAATATCTTCTTTCTTTATTTGTGTTAAATATATATCATCGTATAAATTTAGTTCAAGTCTATTTATACTATCCATCAATTTATTTTCTTTCTCTTTATAATTATTTGCCATTTCAAAATCATTATTTAATACTGAATGTTTTTTTAAATTAATTATTTCTTTTAATTCTTGATTTAGTTTATTATATTTTTTCATAATTTTATTTTCTTTTAAGCTAACATGAGCACATACTTCATCTAATATATCAATTGCTTTATCAGGCTGTTTTCTATCATATATATACTTATTTGATAATTCAATAATAAGATCTATTAAATCATCTTTTATTAATACGTGGTGATAATTTTCATAAATTTTTTTTATTTTTAATAGTATCTCTTTTAATTTATCATATTTAGGTTCTCCTATATATATTTTTTGAAACCTTCTCTCAAGAGCTCGATCATTTTCAATAAATTTTTTATATTCTTCGGTTGTAGTAGCACCTATTAATCGCATTTTATTACGAGCAAGCGCTGGTTTAAATATATTTGATGCATCTATAGCACCTTCTGCTCCTCCTGCACCTACTATTGTATGTATTTCATCTATAAAAAGAATTATATTGTCATTATTTTCAAGTTCATCAAGCATTTTATGAATTCTCTCTTCAAATTCTCCACGATATTTTGTACCTGCTACAGTTGATGCCATATCAACACTAATTATTCTTTTATTTTTTAAATTTCTAGGCACTTCACCAATTGATATTAATCTACTTAATTCTTCTACTATAGCCGTCTTTCCAACACCTGCATCACCTATTAATATAGGATTATTCTTTTTTCTCCTTGATAATATTTCTAAAATTCTTTTTATTTCATCATCCCTTCCAACTACAGGATCTATTTCATTTTCAATCGCCTGCTTAGTTAAATCAACTCCAATTTCATCTATTATTAATTTTTCACCTTTTTTAGTATTAATAATTTTTGGAGTAAAATGATGATATAATTCATCTAAATCTAAATTCATACCTAACATTATCCTAATTGCAACACCTTCTCCTTCTTCTAGAATTGCCGAAAAAAGATGATTAACAGTCACACAACCATTATTATTCTCTCTACTATCTATCATTGATGTTTCTATTATTCTTTTTAAAAGTGGTGTATATAAAAAGTAGTCATTTTTCTTACTACCTACCCCTATTATTTTTATAATTTGACTTTTTAATTTATCATAAGTTAAGTTATAATCTCTTAATTTATCTTTTATTTCTTTATTATATTTTAATATTGCAAGTAGTAAATGTTCACTTCCAACATAAGGATGTTTTAAATTCTGCATCTCATTTTTTGCTTCAATTAGTACTTTTCTAGCCTCTTCTGTAAAGTTATTAAACATATTATCCTCTCCCTTTAATATTCTATGTATATATTGAATTAATAATTTATCTTTTATTCTTTTAGGTATAAATAATCATAGCTGAGAAACAAAATATTTGTTCATCTCTATATATTGCAGTTGCAACTTGATATTTTATATCTATTATTTCTCCTTCAAAATCACTTAAAAAATTATTAACACTAGCTTCTAAATCTAACTCGTGTGCTTCATCAATAACTTTTACTTTCATAAAAAAATCACCACTATTATTATAATAGTCGTGATTTTTTATTTTTGTCGATTTATTATCTACCTGAGAAATATGATCCCATAGCAGGGAAATTGATTAATCTTCTAGGATCAAATTTACGTGCAGCATAATTTGAATAATAGAAATAATCACTCATAAATATACCTGTTCCCATTTGTAAATGTAAGTGTGCTCCTGTTGAACATCCATCCCAAGTCTCAATACTTGGTACTCCTCCTGAGTAACCAATAACTGTATTTTGATCAACTACTTGACCTACACTTACATTAACACTTGCTAGATGGAAATAACCTGATGTATATGTTCCACTACTTGTATAATGTCCAATATAAACCATATTACCGCCACAAGAACTTTTATATGATATTTTCATAACGGTTCCTGCTGTAATGGCATAAACTGGTGTACCGTGTGGAACTCCTATATCCATACCATCATGGAATGATCCATAATATTCCGTATAACCAAAATTCGCATTTATTCTACCTGATGCAACAGGACGATAAAATCCTGCTGCAGATGGAGCAACACCACCACCACCAGAAGGTGTACTTTGTTGTCTAGCTCTTATTTGTGCTTGATTATAATTATTAACACAAACAGCTACATCTTCAGTTTCAGAACACTTATACTTTGTTGTATATGTATTAATACTCTGCTTAATTTCTTTAATTTCATCTTTAATATTTACACTAACCTCAACAATACCAGATAAATTTTCATCGAGTTTAGACAATTCAATCGATAAATCATTTTCTAATTTAGTCAAAGTTGTTTGTTTCTTTGCAAGTTCATCTAATTTTTTCCTGTTTTCATCCATTAATCTGTTATATTCATTTATTGTCTTTTCTCTATGTTCAGAAAGTTGTTCAGAAACAGCAAGTCTATATATAAAATCTGTAAAATTAGAAGCATTAAAAACATACTCTAAATAAAGTGAATTAGAACTTGATAATTGATAGTAATGCACAATATTTTTAATTTCTTCACGCATCTTATTTATCTCTTCGCCTAATTTTTCAATTTCCTTATTTAAATTCTCTACTTCTTTACTTACCTGCTCTTTTTCTGCAGTTATTTCTGATATTTTTTGTTTAGTTGCAGCAATATCACTTTCAGTTTGTTGTTTTTCTGATTGATTTTTATTATATTTTTCTTCTGCAGCACTTAATTCAGCTCTCAAATCTTTAATACTTTTTGCACCTATCTTTGGTGCTTTAACAACAAAGACAACAAATATAAATAGAAATACTAAAATCTTATTTAAATGCTTCATAAACTACTCCTTTAATTCTTTTTTTATACTTTTATAATTACTACAATATTTACTAACTAAATTCCAAAAATTCTTTGAATGATCAAAAAATATTACATGGCTTAATTCATGTACAATTACATAATCAAGTGCAGAAGATGAATATTTCATAAGTTCACTATTTAATGTAACAGTATGACTTACTCTATTATATACTCCCCATCTAGTTTTCATTTTTCTAATTCTTAATTTAGGTATTACTTTAACTTCTTCAAATTCTTCAAATATGTCTACATAATGCTTACTAAATGTATCCTTAATAGTTTTAGTATACCATTTATTTAGCATTTTTTCATCTTTAGCATATATTATTCTGTTATCATAATCTATATCTACATTACTAATTGTTGATATGAATATTATATCATAAGAACTTCCTAAATAAAAGAATAACTCTTTTTTTTCATTTTTTTTACACATTTGATTAATCATTTTTTTTAAATAATCATAATTACTATCAAGTAGCCTTTTAATATATGATTTAGTAGCTAAATAGTTAGTTGTTACATATATATTCATATCTTCCTTAACTCTTATATATGTATTTTTATTTCTTTTTTTTACTATTATTACTTCATATATTTTGTCATCAATTTTATACTCCATAATTCCACCCTATACATTATAACAAATTTTTTTCATTTTACAAACTTTAATGATATAATATTTTAGAGGTGAAATATGAAAGCAGTAATAGGAATTATTCCCGGAGTAAAAAGAGACGATAATAATCCATACGAATTTAAATATATATTTTTAAATAGTTATTCAAAAATGATAGTTAAATGTGGCGCTATACCATATGGATTATTATTAAATGACGAAGAAGTTTTAGAAGAACAGTTAAACTCATGTGATGGATTTTTGTTTCCTGGAGGAAAAAAATTAGAAAAAGCTCACTTTGATATAATTATGCATGCAATAAAATATAACAAGCCTATTTTAGGTATATGCTTAGGTATGCAGGTTTTAAACTTTTTTGGTATATTAAAAGACATTTTAATTAAAAGAAAAATGATTGTTAATAAAACTAACTTATGGAATTTATTTAATGAAGTACAAAATGAAGAATACTTTAAACTAAAAGATATTCCTACTCCTAATATTCATGGGTATGAAATTATGAAAGATATAAAAGAATGTAATTATAATACTTTAAAAGAATCTATTCACGATATTAATATTGATAATAATAGTATTTTATTTGATATATATAAAACTAATAAAAGAAGTGTATTATCATTACATTTAAAACAAGTAACAAATGTAGGAAGTGATTTTAAAGTAAGTGCAAGAGCAAAAGACAACATAATAGAATCTTTAGAATATAAAGATAAATCTCATTTTATTTTAGGAGTACAATATCACCCAGAACTAGATGACGATAAAATATTTAAATACTTTATCAAAGAGGTTTTAAAAAGAAATGTTTAAATATTCTAATACAAACAAAAGATATTATACTCTTGATTATTATTACAAGCATAGGTTTTCATCGAAAGTTGCAAAAATTAATTTAGATGCCAATTTCACTTGCCCAAACATTGATGGAAAAAAGGGCTTTGGTGGATGTATATATTGTCTAAATGGCAGCAGTGATTTTAAAGAGAAAGTTCCACTTTTAGAACAGTTTCAAATTAGAAAAAAAGTGATGCAAAATAAATGGCCAAATAGCAAATTAATTGGATACTTTCAAGCTAATACTAATACATATGATAAATTAGATAAATTAAAAGAAAGATATGAACTTATTTTAAAGCAAAAAGATGTTATTGGTCTTTCTATCGCAACAAGAGCTGATTCTATAAGTGATGATGTGCTTGATTATTTAACAGAACTAAATAAAAGGACATATCTTACTATTGAACTTGGATTACAAACAATTCATGAAAAAAGTGCAACGTTAATTAATAGATGTCACACTTTAGATTGTTTTTATGATATGGTATGTAAACTAAGAGAAAGAAATATTGATGTTGTAGTTCATATTATTAATGGATTACCCTATGAGACTAAAGATATGATGATTGAAACTGTTAAATACTTAAGTAATTTAGATATTCAAGGAATTAAAATACATATGCTATCAATTGTAAAAAGCACTAAATTAGCTTCCTTGTATAAAAATAAACCTTTTAAAGTATTAGATATAAACGAATATATAGATATAGTATGTGATCAAATAGAATACTTACGTGAAGATATTGTTATACATAGACTAACTGGTGACCCAATTAAAGAAGAATTAATAGAACCTAAGTGGATATTAAATAAAATTAGTGTATTAAATGGTATAGATAAAGAATTAAAAAGAAGAAATACATATCAAGGAATTAAATACAAAAAATAAAAGATTTAAAAATCTTTTATTTTTTAATTATCTAATTACATATTTATAACGACTTCCATCAGCCATTTTTATAATAATTGATAATTTTGATGTAGTATCTGTTTCAACAACTTCTGGGCATTCAACTAAACTATGAACATCTAATGTTTCCAATGGTGCAATACTTGTAATATTAGCATATGTAAAACTTGATCTATTATCTTTCCCAACTATTAGTGAACCATTATATTTATATCCATCATTATAATCTGCTTCAACATTATATACTTCGTCTGCTTCTAAATCTTGTTTTTGAAGGTTCTTAATGTCTGCATCAACATGAATATATACTTTTCCACTAGGTGCTGGATAATGCATATAGAAAGTTGCTGGATTATCAGGATTTACATCATATGAAAGTTCAACTTTTCTTAACGTAAATTCAAAATTTTTAGTTGTAACAGTTTGACCTACACTAATATTTTTAGCACTACTAGTTGAATCCTTTGTAACTTTAATATCATCTTTAGCTTTTTCAATAGTTTCTTCTGCTTGTTTAATATTATCTCGAGCTTGGTTTATAATTTTATTGGAAGTTCCACATCCCGTTAAAACTAAAAATGAAGATAAAACAAATGCACCCAATACTAATTTCTTTTTCATCTATATCACACTCCTATCTAGAAAAATTATCTCACAATTATTATTAATTGTCAACCAAAAAAGAAGCATTATTTTGCTTCTTCAACAGCCCTAGTTTCTCTTATTACAGTTACCTTTATAGTACCTGGATATTGCAATTCATTTTCTATATTAGTTTTGATATCTCGAGCAACTTTATGTGCTTTTTTATCATCTATCTCATCAGGTTTAACAACAACTCTTAATTCACGACCAGCCTGCATTGCATATGACTTATCAACACCAGGTATCTTATCGGCAATACCTTCAAGTTCTTGCAATCTTTGAACATAATTTTCTAAAGAATCGTTTCTTGCACCAGGACGCGATGCAGAAAGACTATCTGCAATTGCAACAATAGCCGATATTACACTCGTTGCCTCAGTATCACCATGATGTGATTCTATTGCATTTATTACTACATCGCTTTCTTTATACTTCTTAGCTAAACTAGAGCCTATTTCAACATGACTTCCTTCAATTTCATGATCCACTGATTTACCAATATCATGAAGTAATCCTGCTCTTTTTGCTAAATTAACATTTTCTCCTAATTCTGATGCCATAACTCCTGATAATGATGCAACTTCAATAGAATGTCTTAATGCATTCTGTCCAAAACTTGTTCTAAAATTTAATCTTCCTATTAGTTCAATTAATTCTGGTTCCATTTTAGCTATACCAAGTTCAAATAAAGCATTTTCTCCATATTCCATTATCTTTGCATTCATATCTTTAGATACTTTATCATATATTTCCTCAATACGTGCAGGATGTATTCTACCATCCTTAATTAAAGTTTCTAAAGTTACCCTAGCAATTTCTCTTCTAAGCGGATCAAATGAAGATAACACTATGGTTTCAGGAGTGTCATCAATTATTAAATCAACACCAGTTATAGCTTCTATTGTACGTATATTTCTACCTTCACGCCCAATAATTCTTCCTTTCATATCATCATTTGGAAGATTTACAACTGTTACAGTTTGCTCTCCAGCAACATCACTTGCATACTTTTGCATACATTCAACAAGCATACCTTTAGCCTTCTTATCAGCTGTTAATTTAGCTTCAGACTCTCTCTCTTTAATATATGCTGAAATTTCTAAATCCATTTCTTCTTCAATTCTTTTTAATACTAAATTACGAGCCACTTCTTTTGAATAACCAGATATTTCTTCTAATAAATCTAGCTGTTCTTGTTTTATTTGTTCCACTTTTGCCTGTTCATCTTGAATATTATCTTGTTTTTCTTGTAATTTTTTTTCTTTTTCATCAAGCATATTCTCACGATTTTGCAAATTTTCATCACGTCTATCTATACTTTCTTCTCTATTAGTTAAACGCTTTTCACTTTCTTTTATTTCAAGTTTTTTCTCTTTTAAATCGTTTTCAATTTCTTCTTTATATTGTTTAGCTTCAGCTTTTGCTTCACTCAAAGCATTATTTTTAATCTCTTCTGCATCATCATAAGCTTTTTTTAAAATATCATTAACTTTTTCTTGCTTTTTTGAATTTTTTATATTTATAATTACAAACATTACTACTAAACCAGCAATAATTCCAACAATGAATAACAAAATGGAGATTGTATTTATCATATTTATACCTCCAATTATTTATATAGATAGATTCCCTATCTAATACTAGTTTAATAGATATTAAAAAAAAAATCAAGTATTAAAAAATTTGTATATTATTTCTCTTTAATATCTTGATTTTCTAAATTTTTTTGAATATTGTTTTTAAAATACCAATAATTATTATTCAATAAATTCTTTAAAACAAATTTCTTATCTTCTATAACTGTATCACGTTCTATACTATTACGTATATCATCTAATGTTTTACATTTATTATTAATATAACAATCTCCATTATATTTATATAATCCTATCAAACATTCAGGGCCATATACATAAAACTCCATTTTACATTCCACTATATCAATTTCATTATTAAACTTTTTTCTTTTATTAAAATCTACATTAATAATCTTAGAATTCACACTAAATTCATCATTGCCATTTTTCATAATCTCGCAATTTATATCCAACAAATTTTTTAAAAACTCTGGCACTATATCCTCAAAATTTCTATATAAAAGATATTTTAAAATTCTAATTTTTCCTTCAACAGTATCTACAGTATAATCAAAATCACTTTTAAATACACCAATATTTTTATCCATGAAAGATACTTCATATATATCTTTTTCTTTTTTCACTTTAACAAAGTTTATAATACTTTCAATATTATTAAAACCTTCTAATGAAGCAACAAATTTTTTTATATCTTTTTCTTTATAAAGACTAGACAAATTAAAAACTAAATTTCTTAATTCATAATATTTTATATACATAACATCACCTATTTTTATTATATATTTTTATTAAGTATTTATCAATAATTATATTATTGAAAGTGTCAAATATATTAAAAAATATAACTAATATTATTCTTCTTAATTATCAATAATTGCAATAATAAAAAATAAATAGTGTAATTATCATACTATTTATTTTTTTATAGTTAATAATCTAATATACTTAATTTTTAATTTAATTATTTGAAATTGTTATGACTGGGCGAACTGAACCACGGCCAGAATTAACTCCATTAGTAGTATATACTCCACCAGATCCTATAAATAATATAAGCGCTGTTGCTTGTTCTTTTGGACTCATAGTCCAATACCAATATCTATTACTATGTAGCCAACTATATTTTACAATATCACAAGCTGTACTTGTACAACCTAAATTTGCAATTAATTCATCAATTTTAATTAATCAATATTCTATGGCATCAGAAGCTTTGTCACTAGCCCGCGCATCTACTACATATTTTATTTCAGATTGACTATAATCTGTTATACATCCTGCATACGTATAAGATCCAATTGGAAACCCACAAGTTTCAGATGTATAATACGCCATGCCTCCATAACCATTTTGATCATATGCTGTTTCTATTGATTCAGATGTATATCTATTTATGTGTCCTACACCATATGTATTTACTTCTCTGAATGTTAGACAATGACACGATTTTTATCTAAAATGTTTAAACCACTTAAGTCAAATACAATATCTCTTTTCATTTTTAAAACAAATCTTATAACTTTAGAATTAAAATTACCATTTTTATCATATTCGCCAACTATAATCTTTTCAACTATACTATCAAATATATTTCTATTAATTTTATCCAATTTATTCTAACAATTAAATATTTCTTCTAATTTTTTTAACTATTTGAATAATCTATATTATCATTTTGTAGTCGTTCATATTCATTTGTCTTAATAATAACTTTATTAGCTATTACTTCATATTTACCCAGTTATCATCCTTTCCTATATACAACTTTTACTATTTACTAAAGAAAAGCATTGTGATACTAAAAAGAGACATAAACTATGCCTCTTAAAAATAGACTATAATATTTTTTTATTTCACTTTTTTAAATTGATTTTCTAATTCATTATTAAAATTACTTACATCAATATTTTCAAACCTGTTAACACCATTTTTCAATTCATTCTTTAATTGTTTTAACATATCTATTTTTTCTTTGAGTTTATAATCTGGATTATATTCATTAAAAAAGTAAAATGTCAAACCAATTCCAGCAATCAATGTCATTGTTGTATGTGTAATTATTGTCACTTCACTACCAACACCTGCAATAGTTGCGGGTATAGTAATAGCTAAAGTAATTAAATTAGAACCTACTAATAATCCGGCAATAGGTCCAACTACGTGCACCGTTTCTCTTCTTTTTTCTAATTTATATGTTTTTAATGTCGAATTAACTAATGTCTTTGCTTCTTTTGTATCCATAATATTTCCCCTCAATTGCACTATACTATACCATTTTTTATTATATCTGTCAAATTGACCAACATGAGAGACCTAATATTGAAAGTATAAAATCATTTGGATAAAAAAAGCCTTAACTCTTTAGTAGTTGCATCACATTTATTATCATAGATTCCCTTCTACTACTATTATAATTGTTACACATAAAGTTAAGGTATATAGAATATGTCCACTAAGTAAAGGAAAATTATAGATTGTATATTTTATCAAATTTATATCAAAGTGATTATGAATCACTATTACTGAAAATAAGTAAGAGATAAATACTAATATCGCACCAATATAACCTATTTTACTTATAAATGTTGCAAGCTCGCTAAATCTTATCTTTAAAGGTATATCCGGTTGTTTAATTTGTAATTCAAGTGATAACTTACCATAAAAAGTATCATCTCCCACTTTAGTTACTTTCATTAAGGCAGTATCGCTATAAACAACTGTATCTCGATATACGATATTTTTATCAGTAGGCTTGTTTATATTTAATGCAGTTTCTTTTACATCCTCCTTAGTTTCTCCATTTATGCTTGACTCATCTACACTAAATCTTCCTTTTACAATTATCCCATCAGCAGATATTTTATCTCAAGTCTCTAAAACTACTACATCACTAACTGGTATTTCTATTTTTTACCATTTCTAATTACTCTACATTTTATCTGTAATGCTTCTTCTTGCAATTTTTCAAATGCCTTCTCACTATCTGATATTGTGGATATTAATGATGTAAGAAGTATAGCTATTACAATACCTACTGTTTCATACCAATCAAAGTCTCTAAATAAAAATATTACTTTTAAAACAAGAGCAATTAGTAAGATTTTAATTATTGGATCACTAAATGTTACAACACTAATGTCATATTCTCAATCTCAACAACAAATTTAACAAGAACAACAAGAACAATTCAAAACTATACAACAAGATTCTAAAGAACAGTTACAACAATTATTGGATAGAATGGGCAATCAAAGAGAAGAAATAAGAAGTAGACGATTCAGATAGCAATAATGATATCACTTGAAAATTTTAGGTAATATTTTTATATAATTAAAATATATGATTTTTAATAATCAATTTAATTAACTTTATTGCAAATAAAAAAGATATAAAATTACATACATTATATACTAATCCAATAATAAAATTTAAGAAGGAAAGAGAAATACAATTATTTTTTTACTGAAACTATAATTCTATAATCAAAGTTATTATCTATATTTAATAAATCAAATAATTTCATGCTCGTTACATCACAACCCCCTTTAAAATAATGCAAATCCTGTAATTCATTAATTCGTTTCATAGTATAACATTGACTTCCGATACTGTTAGTGGTTCTGCTTTTAACATTGTTACTAATTCTTCTGTCTCATCAGAATTTTTAATTACATAATAATCTATATTGTTATATGTAACTAAATCTCCTATTTTATATTACTTGTATAATATATTTTTTCCATAAGAATAATCTACACTTCTTCCTCCTACTGTACATTCTGAAAGATATATTGTTGAATTTGGATTTATCTTCTCAATTGAACATATAACCTCTTCACCTTTATAATCAATTTTAAGTTCTTCTATACTTTTTGGATATTTAAAATAATCTAAGACATATGATGAAATTGCATATTCAACACTTCGTCCGTATGCATCTATACTTCTTTTATCTACTGAAATTCTTGCTTTTTTTATTATATTCATAACTAGTGGTGTTACAATAAATGCGAGAATTGCAAGTATTACTAAGATTGCTATTAACTATATTAATGTAAAACCCTTCTTTTTTCATAATATTTCTCCTTATTTTTATTTTCTTAATATTATCATAATTTAATAATACCATAAATATATAAAAAAGAAACTTTATTAATATTTTTTATATTTTAATTTAGCATATAAAAACCACATTCCTATAAACTAGAAACGTGGTTAGTATTAATAAACTATCTATTATTTTTCTAAATATGAATCTATTATTTTAAAATCACTTGTTTTTAAATTTGTAGTTGCTAGTTCCTCAAACAATTTTTTTTGCTTCTTATCTATCTTAGTTGGAATTATAATATTTAAAACAACATACATATCACCTTTTAAACTACTATTAATATGTGAAATACCCTTGTCTTTAATACGATGTTTATCTCCATTTTGACTACCTGCAGGAATATTTAATTTTACATTACCGTAGAGTGTTGGTATTTCCCTTTTGCATCCTAATATTGCATCAGTAATTGTTATAGGAAGTTCAAGATAAATATCATAATCATCACGCATAAATAGAGGATGATCTTTTACCATAAACTCTAGATATAAATCACCATCTGCTCCGCCATTTATACCACTATCACCCTTGCCAGCTAATCTTAATCTACTTCCATTATCAACTCCAGCAGGAACTTTTACTTCTAATTCTTTATTCTTTCTTACAGTACCTTCTCCATGACAATGTGTACATATTTTGTCAAAAGATGTCCCTTTTCCATGACAATCAGGACAAGTGGTTTGACTCATAAAAGCTCCTAGTATTGTTCTTTGCTCACGTGTTACAACACCTTTACCATGACAAGTTTTACAAGTCTGTGATCCAAATCCACCTTTTCCATTACATTTTTCACACTCATCATTTACATCAACTTTAATTTTTTTCTTTGTGCCAAATACCGCCTCATCAAAAGTTAAATTAATACGCATTAATCTATCATTGCCATCTTTAGCATTACTATGCGATCCACGCCTACCAAATCCGCTAAAGCCACCGAAACCTGAACCAAATATTCCATCAAAGATATCGCTAAAATCAAATCCTGAAAAGTCAAATCCTGCTCCACCATTCATAGAATCAAATGCAGCATGACCATATTGATCATATTGTGCTCTTTTTTCATCATCAGATAATACTGCATAAGCTTCTTGCGCTTCTTTAAATTTTTCTGCTGCATCAGGCTCCTTAGAAACATCTGGATGATATTTTTTGGCAAGTTTTCTAAAAGCCCTTTTTATCTCATCTTGCGATGCACCTTTAGAAACACCTAATACCTCATAATAATCTCTTTTATTCATACTACACCTACTTTCAAATTAACTTATCTAATTTATTAACCATAGAATCAAAATACTTAATTGCATTTTCATATACGCATTTATCCTCTAAATCAATATCTATTATTTTAAATACATCTAAAACATCTGTATCAGAGCCAGTTTTTAGGAACTTTAAATATTTATCTAACATATCTTTATTACCATCTAATATTTTAGTTGCAACATTAGTAGCAACACTAATACAAAATGCATAATTAAATAAATAATAATTCATATAATAATGACTTCTTCTTATCCAAGATAATCCAGATAATTCATCTAATATAACTCTATCACCATAAAATGTTTTTAATGATTCAAGATCTAATTCTTTCATATAATCTTTAGTAATAGTGTTACCATCATTTACATAATTGTAAAAATCAAGTTCCATCTTTCCTTCTCTAACCGCACCAAATAAATTAGAAATAATAACATCAACTATATTAGAAACGCCTGCAATTTTTGTGTTGTTATCTTTTGCATTTGAAGCTAAATAATTTGAAAGCAAACATTCATTGGTTAATGATGCAACTTCAGCAATCAAACTAGATACACCTCTATATTCTAAAGGATTATGTTCTGCAACATACTGATGATGTACATTATGTCCACCCTCATGAATTATTGTAGATATTGATTCTAAATCATAATTATAACTCATTAATATTCTTGAATCCCTATCCAAAGGAGCAAATGAATATCCACCAGAACATTTAGATGGATACTGGGCATAATCTATATATCTGTTTTCAAATATTTTTTTAAAATGATTTACATAATCATCACCTAAAGGCTTTACTACCTCAAGACATAACTCTTGTGCTTCTTCTATGCTATATTCTCTTTTTGAAGACGTAAAATCTAATCCAAGATCATATTGATATAAATTATCTAAATTAAACCTTTTTTTATAAACATCATAATAACGTTTTAAACTATCAACATTATTTATTACAACATCAATTAACGCCTTATATGCTTTATCTGTTAATTTTAATCCAAATAATTTTGCATCCCATGCATCTTTATAATTGTGTAACTTAGATAATGTTATATTAGATTTTACATATCCATTTAAAAATTGAGAAGAAGATACTCCATATCTGTCTATAACTTTTGTAAACTTTTCTCTTACATCTTTTCTTAAATTTCTATCTTCATTTTTCATTAATCTTCGATAATTTGTAGTAGTTATTTTTTCTGTTTCGCCATCAACTGTAATATCTCCATAATCATGTTCAGAATTCAACATTGTAGATGACATATCTTCAAAATGATTCATTGCATTTGTAAGTTCACTAATAATATTTTCACTTTTTTCATCCAAAATATGTTCTTTATTACGATATATATCATCTAATGATTTTTTAAACTCCATTAATTTATCATTTTTAAATAATTTATTATATTCATCAGTTGACAACTTTAACAATTCAGGATTAAAAAAACTTACATTAAGTGAATATAAATTATATAAATCACTTGCTTTATTTTTTCTATCTATACTCTTAGAATTACCTAATTCTTGATCATTAATTAAATATGAATATATATATAATCTCTCCACTAAGGCAATAGTATTAATATCTTTAATTAAAAATTCTAATAGTTTATCACTATCTTTTGTACACCCAATATATTTTTTTAATTCAACAACATCTTTTTTTGCTTTTTTATATGATTTTTCAAAATCTTTATCATTCTTAAATAAATCTGTTAAATCCCACTTATATTTTTCCTCTACATCTGCTCGATTTTTGTATTTCTTCATATTATCTCCAATCTATTATAATTATAGAAACAAAGTTCTAGTTACCTAGAACTTCATTAATTTTCTTCATATTCTGCATCAATTACATCATCGTCGCCTTTTTTTGCCTTTTTTTCTTTTTTATCTTCTTTGTCTTCTTTATTTTCAGTTTGTTGATTATCTTTTGCAGCTTGTTCATAAACTTTAGTAGCAAGTGCCATTGCAGTTTCATTTAATTTATCTTTCTTAGATTTAATGTCTTCAATATCATCTTTTTCTAAAGCTTCTTTTAACTCTTTAATTTCTTTTTCAGCTTTCTTTTTATCAGATGAATCTACCTTATCACCTAAATCTTTAATAGCTTTTTCTGTTGCAAAAATAACTTGCTCTGCTTCATTACGTGCATCAGCTTCTTCTTTACGTTTTTCATCAGCTTCACGATTTTGTTCTGCCTCTTTTACCATTTTATCAATTTCATCATCAGATAAATTTGTAGATGATGTAATTGTAATAGATTGTTCTTTACCTGTTCCAAGATCTTTAGCTTTAACATTTACAATACCATTTGCATCTATATCAAAAGTAACTTCAATTTGAGGTACTCCACGAGGTGCTGGTGGGATATTTGTAAGTTGGAATCTTCCCATTGTTTTATTATCAGCAGCCATTGGTCTTTCACCTTGTAATACATGAATGTCTACAGCTGGTTGATTATCTGCAGCTGTTGAGAATACTTGGCTTTTACTTGTTGGAATAGTTGTATTTCTTGGAATCAATACAGTACATACTCCACCTAATGTTTCAATACCAAGTGAAAGAGGTGTAACATCAAGTAATACTATATCATTAACTTCACCAGTTAATACTCCACCTTGAATTGCTGCACCCATAGCAACAACTTCATCAGGGTTAACTTCTTTAGATGGTTCCCTACCAAGTTCTTTTTTAACAATTTCTTGTACTTTTGGAATACGAGTAGAACCACCTACAAGAATAACTTTATCAATATCTTTAGCTTTTAAGTTAGCGTCTTTTAATGCTTTTCTAACTGGTTCTAATGTTGATTCTACAAGATCATCAACTAATTCCTCAAATTTAGCACGAGTAAGTGTAGTCTCATAGTTAATTTCAGCAGTAATAAATGGTAAACTTATATCTGTTGATGTAACATTAGATAATGTTTTCTTAGCTTTTTCAGCTTCTTCTTTAATACGTTGTAAAGCCATCTTATTATCTCTAAGATCAACATCATACTCATCTTTAATATCATCTAAGATGTAATCAACGATTCTCTCATCAAAGTCATCACCACCAAGTTTATTATTACCACTAGTTGATTTAACTTCAAATACACCGTCTCCAAGTTCTAGTATTGATACATCGAATGTACCACCACCAAGGTCATATACTAGAATTGTTTGCATTTCTTCTTGTTTATCAAGACCATAAGCTAAAGCTGCAGCTGTAGGTTCATTAATAATACGTTCTACCTTTAATCCCGCAATCTTACCAGCATTTTTAGTTGCTTGTCTTTGAGCATCATTAAAATATGCTGGAACAGTAATAACTGCACTTGTAACTTTTTCTCCTAAATAATCTTCTGCAGTTTTCTTTAAATCTCCTAAAATCATCGCACTTACTTCTTCAGGAGAATATTCCTTACCATTAGCTTTGACCTTTTTACTAGTTCCCATTAATCTTTTAATAGAACTAATAGTCTCTGGATTAGTAACAGCTTGGTGCTTTGCAGTCTTACCTACAATAATTTCTCCTTTTTTAAAAGCTACTACTGATGGAGTAGTTCTATCTCCTGCAGCATTTACTATTACCTTTGCTTCTCCACCTTCATATACACATACACAACTATTAGTTGTACCTAAATCTATACCTATTGTTTTACTCATAATTAATCATTCCTTTCATATATGGGTAGCTTATCTACCCAACTTTTTAATATATTATTCTTTTCTTCTATTTCACACTCAACGTCTCTTCTTATTCTTTTATTTTCTAAATCATAATAATTAATAGTACAATCAATACAAGTTTTATCATCATAATTTATATATTCAAAACCATCTGGTAATTCATCAAATTTATAAATTGATGAAAAAAGTATATAAATATGTGTTTTATCAACCTCATACCAATAATCAAATGAATTATCCCTAACTTCTTTAATAATTATTCTCTTATCGTTAGAATACTCTTCTAATTTAGATAAATCACAATCAAAATATTCATAAAATTCTAACTTATAATGTCCACTACAACTAGCATATGTTTTATATCCTTTAATATTAAGTAAAGATACACTAGGTGCGATTAATTTATCACATATAAATGCTAAAGAATAATCTTCTGCATGTTTATATACTTTATAATTTGTTTTATCTATTATACTATTATGATCCATTACTGGCTTACCTTAACCATAGCTGGTCTAATTACTTTATCTTTATACAGATATCCTTTTTGTAATACTTCAATTACCATACCGGGTTCAACACCATCTTTTTCCTCCATTATAACTGCATTATGATATACAGGATCAAAAGGTTTATTAGCTCCATCAATAGCCTTTACATCAAATTTTTCCAAAATATTTTGAATACTACAGTATACCATTTGATAACCTTCAGTAAATTTTACAAACTCTGGTTCTGTATGATCTTCTGCAAGTTTTAATGCCCTTTCAAAATTATCTGCAACCGGAAGTAAATCTTTGATAATATCTTCATTACAGAATTTAAGAAGTCTAGAAACCTCTTCATCCTTTCGTTTACGATAATTAACATTATCTGCACTAAGCATAAGATTTCTTTCCTCTAACTCTTTTATCTTAGCATCATATTCTTTTAATTTTTCATCATTTTTCTTAAAAAACTTCTTTTTTTCTTTTTTCTTATCTTTTTTATCTTCCTTGCACTTACAATCATCACCACAAGTACATTCATCACCACAAGTACAATTTTCACTGCACTTATCATCTTTTGTACACTCGCAGTTATCACCACAGTTACATTCTTCTGTGCAATTGCATTCTTTATCTTTTAACTCTTCTTTTTCCTCTTTCACAAATACCTCCTATTTTTCAATATTCTCTATTATATAATTAAGAAGTGTAATTACTCTATCATACTCCATACGCTTAGGACCAATTAAAGCAATTGTACCTTCTTCACCATTTACTTGATACTTTGTTTTAATAACAGTTACATCATCATCAAAATTATTTTCACTACCAATATATATATTAATACCATTATCCTCTTCCTTAATGCTTTCAACCATATCCTTATCTTCAAATTTACTTACAATCTCTCTAATCTTATCAACATCATTAAATTCTGGTTGCATAAGCATATTCTTAGTACCACTAGTTTTAACATTTTCATAAGCAAAATCTGTAAAAGCGTTATAGAAAGCATTATACAATACTTCGTGCTGTTTTACATAATTACCTATTATCGGTTTTACTTCAAACTCAAGAACTGAACTAACATCATCTAAAGATGTACCAATAATTAACTTATTTATAAGTTCAACTGTTTGTTTAACATCTTTCATGTCTACAACTGCATCAATATATATATTTTTGTGTTCTACATTACCCTTATCAGTAACAACAATTGCTACTAGATTATTTTCATCAATAGGAACTACCTCTACTTTACTTATTAAATTATTTTTAGAATGAGTTCCTAAAACTACTGCTGCATATGAAGTTAATTCTGATATTATCTCCATACTTTTTTCAATAACATCACTAACTACTAATGATTTATTATTAACAATAGTTTGTAACTTAAGCATATCATCACCAGTAAGTTCTTTTGGTACCATTATATTATCAACATAATATCTGTAACCTTTTTCACTAGGAACACGTCCTGATGAAATATGCGTTTTCTCTAGTAAACCCATATCCTCCAAATCACTCATCTCAGATCTAACTGTTGCTGATGAACAACCTAAAATATCACAAATTGATTTAGAAGATATTGGCCGTGCTGTCTTAATATAATCTTCAACAATAATCTTAAGCAAATCCTCTTTCCTTTTTGATAACATAACAACACCTACTTACTTTTTTTAGCAATCTAGTTTTCTAACTGCTAAAAACATATTATCATACATTTTTAGCATTGTCAATAGTTGAGTGCTAAAATATAAAAAAATTAGAGCATACACTCTAATTATAAACATTTATAATACATGATATAAATTACAAATAGATTTTTTCTATATATAATAAGGATTTTTAAGTAACTTTTTTAATTTGGTTCCTACTTCTTCTATAGATTCATCCTTTATTTTTGTAGCACCAGAATGCTCATTACCTCCACCTTGTAATTGACTCATTACCTCTCCTACATTAAGCATTCCTTTAGATCTAGCTGAAATAGATATAACATCATCACTAATTTTTCCCATAGCAAATACTGCATCAAGACCATACCTTAATGAATAATCAGCAGCTTTAGCAAGTTCTACAGCTTCTACTATTTCATTTTCATCAGCTATAATAGTTCCTACTGCATAATGGTTAATATCTAATCTATTAACTAAATTTTGTACCCTTCTATCACTAGTAAAATCCTCTGTAAAAAAATCCGATACTCTATTAATAGAAGCACCACTATCTATTAATTTAGATACAGTTTTAAATGTATCTGATGATGTATTTTTTGTAAGCTTATTTGTATCAAGATAAATTCCTGCGAGCAGGTAATTTGCTATAGATGATGGTATTTTTATTTTTAGCATACTAATTAATTTAGTTACTATTTCTGATGCACTAGACATTTTAGTATTAATATATTTATAACTTGCTTTTACTGTATTTTCATCTTCATTATGATGATCAATAATTAATGTATTATTATTTAACAAATCATTAACACTTATTAAATTTCTTTTATTTACATCAGTTAAAACAAATAAATCATTATCATTTTTTTCTTTTACATATTTATTTTTATCAATTATTAAATTTGACTCTCTATTTAATTCATCAACTATAATTTTTACACCTGGATCAATCATAGATAAATTATCATTTATAATAATTTTTGATTCTTTTTTAAATTTCTTAGCAATCAAAGTAAGCCCTGCTGCAGATCCAATCGCATCAAAATCAGGATTGTTATGTGGTATTAAAATAACCTTATTGCACTTTAAAAACGTATCTGATACATAGACCTTTAAATCACTTATCATATTACACTCCTCTTAACAAACAGTATTATATTATACTTTATTTTGAATGTAAATAACAATTATTTAGTTTTTTTAAAATTATCTTTGTAAATATTAACATTATTATCTATATTTATATCATATGACATATTATGTTTTTTTACTATAGAAATAATATCATTAAAATTCATATTTTTTTCTTTATTATTTTCTTGATTAACAATAAGTATAACCTTATCTTCAAGTTTTATAAGTCCTTTAAAAGTTCTTCCATCAACAGATATATTAGAATTATTATTTGTAATATACCCTAGATTTAAACTACTTAATACATTAGGATAATATTCCAAATAATTTACACCCTTACTTAATGAATCATCTAATGCATCATTTAATACATACTCTTCCCTGGCAAACCATAATTCAGGAATAATATCTTTATCATTATATTCTATTACACTTGGCGAAAAAGTTACCTCACTATATGGCTTATTATTATCTTCTAAAAATTTAATAATATCCTCTTTTTTTGCTACACCACCACGCATAAGCATAATTAAAATATCACTTTCTTCATTATATAAAATTGTATCAAATTGTCTTGAATCAATATTTATATCGCCTATTTTAAATGAACAGGTCATATTTGAATAAATTATATTCATACCATCTTTTATTTGTTTTAATGCAGTAATTAATTCTTCAGGGTAATATTGTATTGCCCATATATCTAAATTGCTCATAACTCCTCCTATTTACTGATAAATTATACAATTGAATAAACTTATTGTCAATAAAAAAAGGATAAAATTACTCTTTATCCCTTTTGTTAGCTTTATCTCTTATCATATCAGCTACAATATTTCCACCTGTTAATTTATCAATTGTCTTATTGTTAACTATAGATTTTACTATATTATTATTAACACTAGTTCCTTCTACTCTTCTATTATTAGCCCCATTCATATAAGAATTTCTAAGACGTTTCATTTCTTTTATATATGTATCTACTTGTCTTAAATTAAATATTTCCTTTTTAGTTTCGGTTTCATATGTATGTCTAGCATTAGAATTACGATATCTAAAATACATTATAAGAAAATATATCAATCCAGCAAATAAAAATGCCCATTTATAATCAAAATTTACAAATAACATAGCAATTATACCAGCAAGTTCTACAAACGATGATACAATTATTAATTTAGGCATGTGTATTGGAACACTACCCATAGTCTCTTTAGTTCGTGCATTAACAGCCACATAATGAAGTAATTTCTTGTTTCCCTTTACCTCTTGATAACTATATAACCAAACAGGTAAATATGCAGCTTTCCACTGTTGTCCTTTAATCTTAAATTCTTCTTTATCCCACTTAACTCCGCGATCATAATGTTCCATTGTATCATTTGCAGCAAATCTAGCTATATCTTTAGCTTGAGTATCTACAAGTTCTTTTATATCATCAATTGATGTATCTCTTTTTTCAGATGTAAAACCGTGCAAATAATTGGCATTATATTTAACCACATTCTCAACATCAAACGGCATAATTGAATTAATTATATTATTGGTTTTCTCCTTTGATGCATTATTCAATCTATCAGAACTAGACTCTACTGATAATCCTGAGATTGCTACATCAAATTCCCTTTCAACATGATATAACTCTGCATCATATACTTTTTGTCTATTTTCATCAAAACCAATGTAATATGACTTTGTTTCATGTTCTCCTTCACCAGAAAAATTAGCATGAGCATTTATATCAACAAGCATATATGGAAAATATACTCCCATGATATTTTCAGTTGTAAATTCTCTTCTAAATTTAGGATGAGCAAAAAACTTCCTTTTTCCAACAAACTTTTCTATAGATGCTCGTGCTTCTTCTTTTTTTACACTAAATGGAAGTACAACATCTGGAACTGCCCCATTTGGTATCTGTTCATTTATAGATAACGTATTCCTACACCAGTGGCATCTTGCTTGAGTTGATGATGAAGTATCTATTACAACCTCAGCACCACAACTACTGCATTTTAATGTAACTGTATCACTAGCGCTTGCATCATAATTATTTGCTCCAGATGAAATAACTTGTCCCTCTAATTTACTAATATCTGTTTCCATTCCTGATATTTTTTCAGGTTCAAACTCATGACGACAAAAATTACATCTAAGTTTACCATTATTTGGATTTAATGATATATCTGTAGCACCACATTTTGGACATTTATCTTGTCCATTTTTAGAATCACTAGCAGTTTCTACAATTCTTATATCTTCACTAACATTATTTTTTTCTTGATTATTATCCATACTATAATCCTAATAATTGAGCTTTTACTTTATCATAATCTTCTTGAGTAATAGCACCAGCGTCAAGAAGTTTCTTCATTTCCATTAATTTAGCAGTAGGATCTTCTGCTTTAGGAGTAGATTGTTCAGGTGCTTGACCACCGAAATTAGGCTGATAAGTCGATTGAGTATTTGGTTGTTGCATAGCTCCCATCATTCCACTAGCAGCATTCATGCCCATTCCCATAAATGCCATACCAGCTCCTCCGCCATTTTCTCCTGCACCTTGTAATCCACGAGCAGCTGCTTGTTGAAAGAATGCATTTCCACGAGCACCAGATAATGAATCTGCTTTCTTAACATCTTTCATTAATTCTTTAGTATCATCATCATATTCAATTGCAAGAATAGCAGTTTTTACAATTTCTAATCCTCTATCACTTTTCCACTTATAACCATCTTCAACAGCTTGTGATAAGCTTTGAGCAAATCCAATTTGATCTCCCTGAATTTTAGTCATTCTATTTCCTTTTGATGGATCATTTGTATAAATTGAAAATGCTGCTGATAAACTTCCAACTACTTCACTAAATAATTGACTTGCTGCATCATTATCCATATCTGCAAAATCAAATACATCTGCATTTGGTTGTAAATATTTTGTTGGAACAAAATTCTTTACAAATAAAATTGGATCTGTAATTTTTAATGTATACGTACCACGAGTAACAGCTCCTACTTGTGTTCCAAAGAATGCATCGTCCCAATATATTTCTGATTGTGTACCAAATCTATTATTTGGAATTTCCTTTAAATTAACATAGAATGCAAGTTGTTGTGATGTAGCTTGTCCTCCAAATTTAAATTTATCCCAACTAGATTTAATAGTTGATGCAATAATTCCATCACCTGCAAAGAATGATTTAGAATTTGGATCATCTGATTTAAACTCGAATCCTCCTGGTTCTGCAATAAAACCTGTAATTGCGCCATCTTGAATAGTAATTAATGCAGTTCCTTCAGGTACTACTATTTTACTACCATTAGTAATTACATTTTCACTACCTTTAGTATTTGAACCACGTCCATTGTTTGTTCCTTTAGGTACTGCTTGAAAAATTGCAGCAGTTGCTGGAACATCTTCCCTAGGCATATAGAAATCTTTCCATTGATCTGCAAAAGTTCCTCCTAGAGCTCCTGTAAATGCTTTAATAAATCCCATAAAAAATCCTCCCTTTAATTTATTAAACATAATAATCTACATTATTATTCAAACTAATTATATCATATTAAATTAGTTATTCCAATAAATTGTATGCTTATTTTTTTTGTATGCTTATTTTTTTTTGATTTTAAAATTACCAATAAATAAAATATCTAGATTGCTTTTATTTTTATATTATCAAATTCATTTACAAATTGATTAAAATCTTTAAATGTAAGTTTATCAGGTATAGAATCAATTTCAGTTAATTTTCTAATATCTCCTCTTTCTTTAAATCCACTTGTAATATTCTTAATTGCAGTATCCAATGATATATATTTATGTATTCCTTTTTTCGGAACATTAGAATGTTCAAAATGATACCAACTATTATCATAATAAAATAAAACAAAACAATGCATTTTCACTTCTTTATCATAATTTTCTTCTGTTTCATAACTTCTATGGCAATAAACTTTATTTTTTATACCTTTTCTATCAAAGAAAAATTTAATCATTTTAGCTTGTTCAATACAAGTACCTACACCACTTTTCAACATTTCATCAAGAGAGCTAATTCTATAGTTTTCTCTAAAACCCTTAAGATTATTAAAATGTTTACCTCCATTTTTATCAATCCAACCATATTTTATATTAATATCCATAAAATCCATTAATTCTTTTGGTGTATTAATACTATCAAAACTCATCTCATCTTTTAAAGTAACTATTTTAGAATCAAGTACAATATCATTTTTTAATTCATCTAAATTAGGATGTTTTATTAAATGCTTAAGATTATAAACCATATCATAAATTGCTAATCTTTGACTTAAATATGGAATACTAATTAATTCTTTATAATATTTCTCAAGATATAAAATAATATTAGAGTAGTCTTTAGAATCTGTATATTGCTCAACACTTTCACTAGCATACTTCCAAGGCCTTCTAATCATCCTATATAATATATCCAACTCATAATCCCTAGGTGCATACATTGACCTTTCAAAATCTATTAATCTAATCTTACCGTTATTATAAAATATATTGTCAAAGTGTAAATCATTATGAATTAAAACAAAATCTTTTGAATTTAAATATTTATCAAATTTAGAATACGCATATTTAATGATTTTTTCTTCTTCTTCATTAAAAATATTAAGATCATTTGCTTGATAATATAACTTTATAAACTTATCTTTAATAAATTTATTCCAGTCATAGCTTTTTCCAATATTACTGTGAATTTGTTTCATAGCAACACATAATTGTTTTATAATTTCTTCCCTTTGGTTTTCATTAAAAGTATGCCAAACATTATATAGTGATACCCCATCTATCTTTTCTATAATTTCGTAAAAGTATGGAATATCTTTCTTATCAGTGCTTGAAAAATACATTTTAGGAATTAATGGATTATCTTGATTATGTTTATAAAACTCTATTTCTTTTAAAAAACTCTCTTCATTATCAATATTAGTACAAATCTTAACAATATATGAATCGTTTATACTATATATTGTATTAGTAAATCCTACATTAATTTTTTCAACTTTGTTAATTTTTTCAAATATAGAATAATTGTTCTTTAATATTAAATCTATAATATTACTCATACTATTAACTCCTCTTATAAATGCTTATTTTCTGGTGTAATAGCACTTGTTGCTGCTAATTTACTATTTTTTATTACATAATACATTTTAATTTCTTCAAGACTTTCTTTAGGAATGCCAAAATATTCTATTTCTACTTTTTCTATCGAAGAGTCAACAACATCGCTTGCACTCTTTTTTTATGCCTAACTGCATAACTTATAGATTCTGCCTGATAATATTTTTGCTGTTCTATAGAACTTAAAGCACCAATAACATCTCTCTCATCTAAAGAAAAAATAGTTTGTTCATTTATTTGCGGATATCTATCCATTATATAATTGCAAATATCTACATACGAAATATATTGTGGAGCAATTTGATGATATAGACCATGTCTTTGACAAAAATCTATAGAGAATTTTTCTACAAAGCCATCATTCAACATAAATCCAACCATACCTCTTGAAGTTATAACTTCACCATCAGACATATTAATTACCATTCTTTCATCTGCAACTTCTTCAGGCATTACCACATGAATTATTATATGAAATAATTCATGTGGTAAAGTCCCATTAGCAACTGCCATTTGAGTATAAATATCAGGACTTGGATTTTTTTCTGTTTTACCGATTCTTGCCAAGTTGACAATTACTGTTCCATTTTTTGAATCTGCACTAAAATCATGTTCATCATTTACATTATTAATTACTACAACTCCACCTGATTGAATCATATTATTTAATTTTTCTAGTCTATCACTTGGGATTAATCCTGAGTAATCACTATTAATTAAACTTATTATTGTAGTCATATATTCAGTTAATTCCTGTCTAATCATTTCTTCATCAGATAATTGAGTACTAGCGTATTTTTCTCGTAGTCTTGCAACTTCAACTTCCTGATAATTAACCATTTGCTCAAGTTCTTCTTTAGAATACCTATTTTTAATCCTTTCAACAGACTCTTTTGTAGAAAACATTGTTTCAAATAAAATTTGACTGAAATCATCCATGCTATCACTTCCTATAATAATTATACCATGCTTTCTATACTTTTTTTTAACCATATAAAATAAGAGGTAGTTCTATTCCCTACCTCTAATTCTTTAAAATATTTATGACTTTCTAATTTACAATTTATAAAAATACTTGAAACCCTATTCACTCATATCAATTTTTATTTCTTCAATTATATGGCCTATATTTCCTTCACCTGCATATTTATTCATATCAAAGAAATTGTCGTCTATATTTATCCATTCAAGTTTATTAACTTCTTCAACTAGTTCTACTTCTTTGTTTAACTTTCCATAATATACTTCAAGCTCTTTATCCCATTTTACATATATTAAATTCATGAAATGTATTAAATCTATATCTTCTTTTTTTATATTTGTTTCTTCTTCTAATTCTCTATATGCTTCATTTAATCCATCATTATCTTTTTCAATTTTACCACCAACTAAATTATACATTCCCATATATGGTTCTTTAGTTCTTTTACACATTAATATTTTTTCAAGATTCTTATCAAAGACTACAATAACATTCATCCTTTTCATAATGATACCTCTAATTATAATTCCAAATATTTAACTTTCCTTTGGCTTCTATAGGAGTAATTGGCACAATATCTTCAAAGACCCAAGCATATCTACCTAATTCATATTTCCCTAAATTATACTCTTGCTTATTTTTTTTAATTTTCTTTAAAAATTTTTCATCCATGTATATACAATCAACTAAATTTACTTTACATATTATATTACCATAATTCATATCCAAATCTTTAATTAATTCAAACACATACTGATTGTTCAAAAACTCTTTTGCAAGAGATTTACCACTGGCATGAATGTAAAGTTCTCCTCTATAGTTAGTTTTCCAACTTCTAGTTTCAATTAATTTCATTTTATTCATTATTAATGTGGCAAATGGTTCTTTAATACTTATAACTTTCATTTTCATTTTCTCCTATTTCTATAGGGTTAATTTACATAAAAATGGCGTCCCCGATTGGAATCGAACCAACGACCTATCGCTTAGGAGGCGATTGCTCTATCCTACTGAGCTACGAGGACACAAGAAAATTATATCACATAAAAACGAGAAAATAAATATTCTCGTTTATTTCATTACGTTAAATAGTAATATTACACCTAAATTGGCTGCATACTTTAATTTTTTTGATGCCTTTTTATAAAATTCATATGTTGCGACTACTTTATCCACACCACTTACAACCCAACTTTCAAAATATTTAGGTATTTTTATATCAATTGGAAACATATGAGATATTATAATATCTTCCTCAAGAGCATTTACATCAAAATATTTTTTTGCATTTTCTAATGCTTCTTTTGGATGGTTATGTGTGTATAACTTAACTTTTTCTTTAAGTCTATCATGATCTACAGTTCTTCCAAAGTAAAAATCGTGTAATAATCCAGCACGTGCAACCTCTTTATATTTTAACTTTAATTTTTTTGCAATAACATAAGAATAGTAAGAAACCTTAATTAAATGATCCATTCTATTAGAATTATGATGTTCAATATAAGCCATTTTCTTAAATTCTTCATTATCCATTATATCTTTAACTATCATCGAATATTCTCGATCTAGATTCTTTTTCAAAATATCACCTCAAAGTTATATAAAAACTTCTAACTAATTAATTATATCATAATTTTAAAAAAAATAAAAATTAACCTACAATATTATATGCAGCATTAATTTTCTATTGTAAATTAATATCTATTATATCAATATTTTGAGCAATTATTTGATAATTATCTAATCTTTTTTCAACTTTTCCTTTAACATATAAAATATCTCCTTTGCTTATTTGATATAAACTGAAAACTCTCGGAAATAATACTACTGTTGTAGAATCAATTTCATCACTAACTGTAACAAAAGCCATTTTTTCTTTTTTTTCTTTTGTCTCAATTTCTTTTATATTGTCCACAATAACAACAATATTTACAACTTTATTAAAATAACTCCTAATCATATTAATAGAAATATTAGTATTTTTTATTCTTTTAGCTATACTTATTGGGTTATTTTTTAAATAAAAACCAAAATAACTATACTCTAAGTTCATAATTTCTTTTTTAGTATACTCATCTTTTATATCAATTTCAGGAATTAATGCATATTCTTTAAGATCATTATATAACTCGCCATAATTAATTATAACATCTAAATTATCTATAAGTGTTTTTTTATTGTAACCAAGATTATCAAAACTACCAGCATAAATTAAAGATTCTACTATTTTTTTATTTATATTCTTGTTATAACACCTGCTAATAAAATCAAATATATCTTTGAAATCTCCTTTTTTTCTTTCTTCAATTATATTAAGAGCAATATTAATATTAAGTCCTTTTATATAAGATAAAGGATAAACTATTTTATTATCATTAATATAATACTTATCTAAGCTTAAATTAATATCTGGATTTATTATATCAATTCCATTTTTTCTAAGCTCATAAATATATTGTTTTACTTTCTCTTTGCTTCCTTTATCACTTTCAAGCAAGCTTAAATAAAATTCTTTTCTATAATGAGCTTTTAAGTATGCCATCTTTACAGATACCATTGAATAACCAACAGAATGTGATTTATTAAATCCATATTCTGCAAATCTTACCATTAATTCAAATACCTTATTTATTGTTACCTCATCATACCCTTTTTTTAAACTTCTTTCTTTAAAAGTATCTTTTTGACTTTCAATTAAGTCTTTTTTCTTTTTACTCATTGCTTTTCTTAAAATATCAGCTTCTCCAAGAGTATAATCAGCCATAATTTGCGCAATTTGCATTATTTGTTCTTGATATATTATTATTCCATATGTAGGCGCTAATACTTCTTTTAAACTATCGTGAATATAATCTATTTTTTCTTTTTTATTCTTTCTATTAATATACGTATCAATGTTTTTCATAGGACCAGGTCTATATAAAGCAATTGAAGCAATAATATCGTCAAAACAATCAGGTTTTAACTTAGTTAAAAAATTAATCATTCCAGCTGATTCAAACTGAAATATTCCTAATGTGTCAGCATTTCTAAATATATCTATGCTATCATTATCCATTTTTATTTCATCAAATTTTAGACTAACATTATAATTTTTATTTACTAAATCAATAATATTATGAATAATAGTAAGGTATTTGATTGCTAAAAAGTCCATTTTTAAAAGCCCAATTTCTTCTAAATAAGTCATATCATAACCACTAGTATAAAAATTATCATGCATAGCAAGCGGAATAATATTATCAAGGTTAGTATTTGACATTACTATGCCTGCAGCATGTATTGTTGTATGTCTTTTAAGCCCTTCAAAATGAGTTGCATCTTTATAAAGATTAAATAAATCATTCTTTCTATTTAAAAATTCTTGCAACTTTTTATTTTTATTATAATTATCTTTTAAACTAATATTAGAATCTAATATTCTACACAAACTATCAATCTGTTTTAAATCTATATCTAGACATCTTCCTACATCCCTTATTGCTGCCTTACATCCAAGTGTCCCAAAAGCAATGATTGGGGCGACTTTTTTCTTACCATACTTTTTTATACAATAATTAATTACTTGATCTCTTTTATCATGTTCAAAATCAATATCTATATCTGGCATACTGACACGTTCTGGATTTAAAAATCTTTCAAATAGTAAATTATACTTTAATGGGTCAACATCTGTTATATTAAGTAAATAAGCAACTAAACTAGATACAGCACTTCCTCTTCCTGTTCCAACAATTATATTATTTTCTTTAGCATAATTAACATAATCCTGGACAATCAAAAAATAATCACTAAATCCCATCCTATTTATAATAGACAACTCATATTTTAATCTTTCCTGATAAATTCTACCTATCTTACTACCAAATCTTTTTTTCGCACCATTAATACATAATTTTTTTAAATAATCAAAACTACTCATATTGAAATCATTATTAAATACTGGCATTAAATTATTATTAAATAATATTTCACAATTACAATTTTCATATATATATATATTATTATTTAAATCATCCTTAATAACTTCCTGTTCTAATTTTAAATAATTATCAGCATAATTAGTATCAATAAATTTAAGTGACATTCCTTCCTTTATTGCCTCTAAATATTTTAAATACTTTGTATCACTTTTATTCAGACACAATATACAATTCATATATACTTTAGCAACATTAATATTGTTTTTTTCATCATCATCTTTATAAGACACAAATAATTCTTTAAAAGCATCTTTTAACTTATCATATAGTTCTATATAATCATAAGGAATGATTGCAATTAAATCTTTTGCATACGTATATAGATTATGAATATCAATCCTCATCTCTGATTGTAATGTCGATAATTTTACTAAATTTAGATATCCTATATAACTTTTAGCATATAAAATAATGTGATTATCATTTATATTAATATCTAAACCTATTATAGGTTTTATATTATTTTTCTTACAAGCTTTATAAAAATCTATAACTCCATACATATTATTATCGGTGATAGTTAATGCCTTAATGTTATTATTTATCGCAAAATAAATTAATTTATTTACAGATATCATACTTGATTGTAAATAATTATCAGTTTTTATATTTAATGGAACGTACATATAATCACCTCTAATAAATATTTAAATTTAATCTTATTTTAACAATATACTATGTTTTTTTCAATAAAAACACTTAATTTTATTATTTTATTTGACTTAAAATATATTTTATGATAAACTGGATAGGCAGAGAAAAAACTTTGAATGGAGGAATAACATGGCAAAAAAAGCAACTGAAAAAAAACCACTTGCTGGTAATAGAAGATCTCACTCACTAAGAGCAACTAAACATTCACAAAAACCAAATTTACAAGTTGTTAATATAAATGGAAAAAGAGTGAGAATAAGCGCTAGAGAAAAAAGAACATTAGATAAATTAGCTGCTTAATATAAAAGAAATAAGACCTACATCTTATTTTTTTTTTCTTTTTCTATTAAGTATTTATATCTATTACTTTTATTTAAATTATATTTTCTCTCTAAACTAATAAAATGAAATTGTAGTTTTGCAATACTAAGTGGATTATTATTGACCTTAGCTATTTCATCTTTTATTTGATAATATAATTTTAAATCTTCTTTACTGATATTTTCAATTTTTTTAAGCATTTGTGTTAATACTTTAAAACGTACTAAATAATCTTTGTTATCAACCTTTTTTTCTTCTTTCCTAGTTTTTTCAACATTTTCAGCAGAAACATCTTTATTATGATTATATTTTTCTCTATAATCATAATTTACAAAATCTGGAATATCTAAATCTTCACTACCAACATTATAACCTGGAGTATTAGCAATTATACTTAATGATTTTATAACATCACTTAGGCAAACAGAAACATCTTTAAGATCATATTTACTTAATTCTTCTTTTGATTCAAAATCATTTATCATAAATAATGCATATAATCGTTGATAAGCAACAGTTATAAACATATTTATTTTTCCAATCTTCATACCTAAATATGATTTTAAAGAAATAATGTTATCTGGAATACTTAAAAATGTATCATTATTCTTAAGTAAAACAGTATTATTTTTATCAATCATTTCTAGTCCAGCTTCTAACACTAATAAGCTTTCTTTTAATGATTCTAATATAACTTCTATTTCTGATAACACTATATTTCTTTTATCAATTTCCATAAATGACACCTCTACTTTAATATAAGTATAACATATTTTATATAAAATAAATAAAAAAACGTTTTTTTACACGCTAATTATAGTAAAAAAACGTAAAATTATTTAATTCAATCATTCATTTTATTTTCTATATATTTTATTACATCAAAAATAGTATTTTCAAAATTATTAAAATCGACATCAAACCACTTTATATCTAATTGATGATTAAACCAAGTATATTGTCTTTTAGCATATCTTCGGCTATTTTGTTTGATTTTTTCTATACACTCTTCTAACGTATTCTTTTTATCAAAATATAAAAATAATTCTTTATATCCAATTGGTGTCATAACAGCTTTACTTCTTATATTGCTTTTATATAAATTGTATGCTTCATCAATTAATCCTATATTTAACATATCATCTACTCTTTTATTAATTCTATCATATAAAATATTTCTATCTGTTGTAAGCCCAATAAACAAAGTATCATAGATTAACTCATCACTTTTTTCCTTTGAACTAAATGTTTTATTAGTATTTTCCATATAATTTAAAGCAGTTTCAAGTCTTTTACGATTGTTTTTATGAACTTTATTATTCTTATCTAAACTAACAACTTTACTGTATAATTCATCCAAAGATAAATTATCGTAATTATTTTTTTTATATTCTATAAAATCATAATTATATAAAGCAGCTTTTATATATAATCCTGTACCACCTACCATAATTGGTACCTTTCCTCTTGATAATATATCATCTATTGCTTCTCTACAATCTTTCTGATAATCATATACACTATATTCTTCATCTATTTTCTTTATATCTATTAAATGATGAGGAACATTATCCATTTCCTCTTCAGTTACTTTTGCAGTAGCAATAGAAAGACCTATATATACTTGAGTAGAATCAGCATTTATAACTTCACCATTTAATCTTTTAGCAAGCTCAATACTCATTTTTGTCTTACCAACACAAGTTGGTCCTGTAATAACAATAACCATTACATCACCTTCTTTATAGATTTATAATATTTTTTTATAGAATTATCTATACTTTTCTTAAAACTATTATCTCTTATATCTATATTTAACTTTTTTAATATTTCAAATAAATTTGTATTTTCATACTTTTTTGTATTAATATTATCAACAAAATCAATAATATCTTTTTTATCGAGTGGATATAGAGCTAATACTGTGCCTAATATATATCTATAATCTTCACTGAATACTTTTGATATTTCATAAATTATATCTTCTTCATTCATAATAACACCATTACAGTCACATTCCTTTATGAATTCTTTCTTTATATATTCCAATAAATCTAATTTTTCTAAGCACATTTCATCAAATTTCTTAAGATTAATATTATAAAAATATTTAATAAATAAATTTTTACTATCATTATCTATACTACCAAAATTATAATACATTAACAAAAGTGGATAATAATTCATAAATTCATAATTATTATCAAATAAATATTCAAGATAATAACTTGCTTTAATCTCATTTTCCTTAAATCCATTATTTATTAAGTAATTTACAGCTTGAATTTCAAAATATCTACCAATAAATTCATCTAATAAATATCCTAATTCTGTTTGTTCTTTTCCTTTATTACATAAATAATGACCAAATTCATGAGATAAGTTTATAACATCCTGATAATTATACTCTCTATCAATATTTATAATTCCAACATCATCTTTATTTAAAAAATAATTACCTTCCTCTTCTTTATTATAACTAAAATTTAACTCTCCATTATTAATAACATTCCTAAAGATTGGAATATATTTAGAATCTATATATTTAATTATATTTTCTACATGATAAATAACATCTATAAAAGATAAATTATTAGTAATCTCATCCTCATCAAAGTATAAATCACTAAATTTATCATTAATGTGCTTACTTATATTGTATATATCATTTAAGCATATAAATAAATATTTATCACTTTTTTCTAAATAATTAAATATATCATTCAAATACTTATTTAATTTTATATAATCATTTTTTTTCATATTATTTCCTATTTTATAAACATACTATCTCCAAAAGAGAAAAATCTATACTTGTTTTTTATTGCCTCATTATAAGCATTTAAGATAATTTCTTTACTAGATAGTGCACTAACAAGCATTAATAATGTAGATTTAGGTAAATGAAAATTAGTAATTAATGCATCAATAGCCTTAAATTTATAACCTGGATATATAAATATATCTGTAAAACCACTACAATTTCTAAATTCACCATAAAGTGATATTATAGTTTCCAGTGTTCTTGTTGTAGTAGTACCAACACTTATTATTCTTTTTCCTTCTTTTTTTGCATCATTTAATATTTTAGCTGTCTCTGAATCCATTGAATAATACTCACTATGCATTTTATGTTTTGTAACATCCTCTACATTGACTGGTCTAAATGTCCCAAGTCCCACATGGAGTGTTATAAAAGCTATTTTAATTCCCTTTTCCTTTATTTTGTTTAAAAGATCAACAGTAAAATGTAGACCAGCAGTAGGTGCTGCTGCACTACCAATATTTTTGGCATAAACAGTTTGATACCTATCTTTATCTTTTAATTTTTCATGAATATAAGGAGGAAGTGGCATCTCACCTAACTCATCTAATATTTCATATAAAATTCCATTATATATAAGTTTAAATATTCTAATTCCTTCTTCACCAATATCAACACATTCAGCACTTAATTTATCAGAAAATTTAACAATTGTACCTATCTTAATTCTTTTTGCAGGCTTAGTTAAACATTCCCATATATCCCTTTCCTGCTCTTTTAATAAAAGAAGCTCTACTAAAGCATTAGTCTTTTCTTTTACTCCATATAATCTTGCAGGAATAACCTTTGTATCATTCATAACAAGTATATCATTGGAAGATAGTTCATCTATAATCTGATTAAAAACTTTATGTTTAATCTCGCCTGTTTTTTTATCCAACACCATTAATTTAGAATTATCTCTTTTTTGAATTGGAGATTGAGCAATTAATTCCTCAGGTAAATAATAGTTAAAATCGTCCGTTTTCATAAAATCACCAAAGATATTTTAGCATATAAAGAAAAAAAAGAAAACAAAAGTTTTCTAAATTTATTTACTTCTTACAGACTCTCCTACTTCTTCGCCTCTAAATTCATTAAGTAATTCCTCATTTTGAGCACGCATTAAATCAATTTTTCCTTGATTTCTCAATAATTCTTCTTTAGTTGTACTCAAATGATTTTTAAAGAATTCTCGCATTGCTCTTCTTCTTGATTCAGAAGAATCAGCATAATGCCTTCCTTTATACGAACTTTCGAAGCTTAAGCCTTTCTTAATCTTTTTCTTTAATTCTTTGAGTCTTTCAATAGAGACAGTTTTCACCTTAGTAACTTTTCTAGATATCTTTAATTTAATTCTTCCAGCAACTCTCTTTTTATCACTTATTTGATGTTTAACACTTGCAACAACCTTATTTTTTAATCCAACAATATTTTCTTTTAATTTTTTCACTTGATCTACTGTAGCATGTTTAATTACTCTTTTTGCCTTATTATATTTTCTTCTAATTTGTTTTTTAGCAATGTTCTTTTTATCTATAATTTTAACCTTTGCATTATTAATTGCATTTTTTGCAGCTACAGCACCTCTTAAGGCTAAATTTTCAACAGTTAATCCTGCAATCGTTGCTTTTTGTCTAAGATTAGTAAAACCAACTGAACTCTTCTTTACTTCTATTTGTTTTTTTAATAAACTTAAATTTTTCTTAGAAACTCTTTTTATTACCCTAATTCGAGCAACTATTCTTCTTTTCTTTCTATTAATTAAATGTTTCTTTTCTTGTAACTTTACTTTTACATTATTAACCTTTTCAGTTATTTTATTTCCTATATTTCTTACTTTACTTGTTATTTTATTTTTCAAATTTTTTAAAGCATTTAAAGGCATTTTAGCAATTCTAACTACTTTATTTATAACTCTAACTCTAATTTTAGATTTTCTTAAATGCTTCTTTTTATGAAAAATAACTTTCTTACTTTTTTTCTGTTTCTCTAAAGAGCGTGCTTTTTCAGCTAATTTTTTTGCAGTATTTTTATATAACTCATCGTCTTTTTTTCTCTCTGCTTCTTCTAACTGATTTAAAAGCTCTCTCATTTCATTTATATCTGGTGTCATAAATTACTCCATTATTGCATTAACAGCTTCTGTTACAAGATTTAGTTCTTCTTCTGATTCGATATCATCTAAACTAACAGTATTATCAGGTAATGTATTAACAATAAATGCAGTAATATCAAAATTACCATCATCTGCAGGCAAACTGCACATTGCATATTGTTTATCGCTTCCTTCTAATGAGAATAAAGTTAAAACCTCTGCTTTTTTTATTGTACCATTTGCATCTACATAATCAAAAAATACATCTTCATCTTCTTCCACACTGTTAACTAAATTTTCCATATTATCAAACATATATATATCCTCCTATCATAAATAAATGATACCATAAAAAATATATAATTGCAATTAAAAAAATATCTGTTTCACTCAGATTAAAAAAATATCTGTTTCACTCAGATATTTTTATAAATTAGTTAAATATTTGGCAGTTCTTACCATTTGTGCTGTATAACTATTTTCATTATCATACCAAGCAACAACCTGAACCTGATATAAATTTTCATCTATTTTACTTACCATAGTTTGAGTTGCATCAAATAATGAACCTTCTGTAATACCTACAATATCAGTTGAAACTATTGGTTCTTCTGTATATCCAAATGAATCGTTAACATTTTTTTTCATATATTCATTTATTTTTTCTACAGTTACATCATTACCTTCTACAACTGCAATTAATATTGTAGTAGACCCTGTTGGTACAGGTACTCTTTGTGCAGAACCTATTAATTTTCCTTCCAATTCAGGAATTACTAATCCAATTGCTTTAGCTGCCCCCGTCGAATTAGGAACTATATTAATTGCTCCAGCACGAGCTCTTCTTAAATCTCCCTTACGATGTGGTCCATCAAGAAGCATTTGATCTCCTGTATATGCATGAACAGTTGTCATTATTCCACTTTTAATTTTATATAAATTATTTAAATTATAAGCCATTGGAGCAAGGCAATTTGTTGTACAAGATGCCGCACTAATAATTTTATCATCACTATTTAATATTTTTTCATTAACGCCATATACAATAGTTTTTAAATCATTACCAGCTGGAGCCGATATAATTACCTTTTTCGCACCTGCATCAATATGAGCTTGTGATTTTTCTTTGCTTGTAAAGAAGCCTGTACATTCTAAAACAACATCTACATCAAGTTCTCCCCAAGGTAATTTTCTTGGATCTGCTTCTTTATAAATTTTAATTTCTTTTCCATCAACTATAATTGCATCATCTAATGCTTTAATATCGTGTCCTTCATATCTTTTTTGTGCGGAATCATATTTCAACAAATGTGCCAGCATTTCTGGACTAGTTAAATCATTAATTGCTACTATCTCATATTCTGTCCCAAACATTTGTCTAAATGCAAGTCTTCCTATTCTTCCAAAACCATTTATTGCCATTTTTATCATATTATACCTTCTTTCTATTTAAAACAACTTCCACCAATAAATTCTCTAAGAACTGAATCATTTGGAATATCATCACTTGGAATTGGTAAAAAATTCTTTAAAAAATTAATAAGTCTTAATGCTTCAGGATACTGTTCATCTTCTTGAGAAATACTATAAAGAAGAGGTTCAACATATGTTTTTAAAACACAAAGTTCATAAAGCAATGATGAATTAATTGCAGCATCTACATTACTTTGAAATGGTACTATATTTTGCATTTCACCTTTTTTTATTTCAGCCCACATACTAAGTGTCTCATTTGCTCCTAAACCACGTGTCTTACTATCTCGTGTAATTCTTCTTAGTTTCCTAATATCACTCGCATATATAGGATTATGATTATCTATATTTATACAAGCTAAAGGTGAAATATAAATTTTAAATTTGTATTTATCATCTATTTCTTTAGCTAAAATATCATTTAAAGCATGTATCCCTTCAACAACAATTATATCATTCTTTTTTATTGAAGTTTCTTCCTTTTTAAAACTACTTATACCTTTAACAAAATCATAATATGGTAATCTTACTGCTTCACCGTTTAATAATTGATTAATTTGTTTTGAAAATAATTTTGTATTAACTGCATTTATAGATTCAAAATCATAAGAACCATCTGGAAGTTTTTTCCTATCAACTAAATTAATAAAGTAATCATCTAAAGATATAGAAATCGTATTATATCCCTTAGTTTTCAAAAATATGCTTATTTTCTTTGATGTAGTAGTCTTTCCACTTGAAGAAGGGCCAGCAAGTAATACCAATCTTGATTTTTTACCAATTATTTCATCTGTCAAAAGCATAAGTTGTCTATCATAGTATGCCTCTGACATAAGAATCATATCTTGAATATTACCAAGAGAAACTCTTTTATTTAAATCAGCAGCAGTTTTTATTTGAACATTATCACTAAAATTAACAGCCTGAAAAAATACATCATAAAGTTTACTTTCTTTAAATTTAACTTCCATTTTTGAATCAGTATATAAATCAGGTAAAAGTAGTACATATCCACTATTTAACCTACATATTTTAAAATTATTAATTTGTCCTGTACTATATGCCATTTTACCATAGAAATAATCATACATATCATCAATTCTGTACAGATTAATATATGTATTAGCTATATATTTAAGCATATCTGCTTTATCATACATTTTCTTTTTATTAAAGAAATTAATTGCCTCAAGTCTTGAAACAGTAAGATGAGTAAATAAAAAGTTTGCATCAACAATATTCTGAAATTCTTTTGAAATTGCATTAACAATATTTTTATCTTCTCTTATTCCATTTATCTGAAAGAAAACACCTCTATCTTGTGAATAGGCAACAACAACTTTAGCTCTATGTCCAAATGCTTTTTTTACTGCCAATAAAAGTATAAATCGTGCACTTCTCGAATATACCTTGTATCCATATTCATCGCCAACAGTAAAGAAATCAATAACACTGTCTTTTCTAAGAGAACTACCTAAATCATCAAAGTCTTCATTAACTTTTACTCCTATTATATCCTTGTCATAATACTTTTTATAATAATCAGCAATTTCCTTAAACGTAGTTCCTTCAATAAATGATTTCTCTTCTCCCTGACAAATAACCTGATAATATTTATCCATCATATCAACCATCCCTAATTATATTTTATCAAAAACAAATCTATTTGTCATCTTATTATGTATAAAAAAATTTTTTTATACTAATATAGTATAGGAGATGATTTCATGATTATACCAACAATATTAGAAAAACACAGCAACAAAGAATATGCATTTGATATTTATTCAAGATTATTACAGGATAGAATTATTCTTTTAAATGGTGAAATAAATGATTCAACCGCAAATATAGTTGTAGCTGAATTATTATATTTAGATTCAATAAATAATAACGATATTAGTATATACATAAATTCACCAGGAGGAAGTATAACTGCAGGTATGGCCATATATGATACTATGAACTTCGTAAAGAGTAATGTTAGTACCATTTGTATTGGAATATGTGCAAGTATGGCTGCATTTTTACTAAGTAGTGGTGAAACAGGTAAAAGATATTGTCTATCAAACAGTGAAGTTATGATACACCAACCATTAGGTGGAGCTCAAGGGCAAGCTACTGAAATTAAAATAGCAGCAGAAAGAATTTTAAAGCTAAAAAAGAAAATAAATCAAATACTTGCTAAAAATACTAAACAAGATATAAAAAGAATAGAACAAGATACAGAACGAGATTACTATCTAGATTCTAAAGAAGCATTAGAATATGGAATAATAGATAATATACTAACTTAAAAATGTCAAAGCTAATACCTTGACATTTTATTTTAATCTTCAATTACACTTTTATCAAGTATTATAACCGGACGAATTAAACCACCATAGCTATCTCCATCATATATCAAATTATTATTAAGGTGCCCATTTTGTTCAACTGTATATACTGATTGTGAGGAATCTTCGTATTTGCTCATGGTCCAATAATAACTATTAGTATTATAAACCCAATCAGGAGTTGATTCTGATGAATGCCATACCATACTTGTTCCTGATTGGCCATAAGTATATCCAAAAACATTCTTTAATTCATCAAATGTTATTAATCTTGCCTCATATAGTCCTCTTGCTACATTATCTTCTGCCCAAGCATCTACCACATATTTTACTTCTGACTTCTCATAATCTGTTGTGCAGCCATCATATATCCAAGAGTTATTTACATATCCACAAGTTTTGCTTGTATAATATGAATTTCCCCCATAGCCGTTATTATTATATACAGTTCCTATATTATCATAAGAATATCTATTCAAATGTCCTATTCCATATTGATTAACTTCCGCTGTAGTTAATGGAATTTTCTTTAATAAAGTTACGCTACCTTCATTATCACTGCTATCGGCTATTACATAGTAATCTACATTATTATATGTTACTTGATCTCCTATACTATATGTATTATATGTCACAGATTTTTCTTTTCCATAAGTATATCCTTCTACACTTCTTCCACCTACTGTGCATCCTGATAGATACACTGATGAATCAGAATTCAACTTAGATGTCGAACACACTACTTCATCTCCTGTATATTCTATAGTAAGATGTGATATATCTGTTGGAAAATCTCCATTATCTAGTAAATAATTGGCTATAGCTAGTTCTACTGATCTGCCATATGCATCTACACTTCTTTTATCTGCAGATATTTTAGCTTTTCTTATTATAGACATTACTAGTGATGTTACTATGAGTGCTAAGATTGCTAAAATTACTAATACTGCTATTAATTCTATTAAAGTAAAAGCTTTCTTTTTCATATACACTCCCTTTATCTTATATATTAAGTATATCAAAATAGTAAAAAAACGCAATATTATTATATGCGTATTCTTTATTTTAATTTTTATGCATTAATAGCAACTATTTTTACATCATAAGTTCCATTAGGACTTTCAACAGAAACAGTATCACCGATCTTTTTACCTAAAATTGCACGAGCAATTGGTGATTCATTTGATATTTTATTGTTAAATGGATCTGCTTCTTTTACTCCTACTATTGAATAATCTTCTTTCTCAGCATCTTCTATATATTCAATAGTAACAGTTGTTCCTATTGAAACAACTTCAGTATTTACATTTTCTATTACTACTGCTTTTTCAATCATAATTTCTAATTCTTTAATACGTGCCTCAACTTGAGCTTGTTCTTGACGTGCTGCATCATATTCAGCATTTTCTGATAAGTCTCCTAAAGCACGAGCTTCTTTTAAGGCTTTTATAACCTCTGGTCTTTTAACTTTTACTAGTTCATCAAGTTCATCTTTCATACTTGCAAGACCTTCAACAGTTACATATATTTCCTTTTTATTTGACATAATTTCACCTCTCATTTGTTTTTTTCGCTTGAATTAATATTGTTCAAACTTACAAAATAATACTACATTTTGATATGTTTGTCAATTCCTTTTTATTCTCATGAAATCGCCTTTATCTACCTTTTCATCTATATATATTTTAACAATTTGCTTAGGATGTCTCACTATTTCTATTATATTTCCATCTTCATCATATATTTTATCTATCTTAAATTCAATAATTTCGTGATTTGCCGAAAAAATTTCTACAATATCTCCTTTTTTAAAATAATTTCTCTGTTCAACTGTAGCTAAATTATTTTTACTATCATAATCTAATATGATACCTAAAAAATCTTGATTAGAAACTTCAACTCTTCCATTATAATAACTACAAGTAGAATCATAAACTCCATTATAAAACTGTGCTATAGAATCTCTATTAGAACAATTATCTAAAATTTGTTTATCTTTAATAGTATATGCTTTAGATTTATTATGTTTCAAACAATTATCAATTACTTTTCTATAAATAGATACAATAGTTGCAAGATAATAACTAGAACGCATTCTTCCTTCTATTTTAAATGACTTGATTCCAATTTTAATCATATCATCAATATACTCTATCATTGACAAATCTTTACTACAAAATGTAAATGGCTTATCTTTTGTTATATTATTCTTATTCTCGTCTAAGAGTTCAAAATCCCATCTACAAATTTGACTACATCCACCTCTATTAGCATCTCTATTTGTAAATATATTTGACATTACACATCTACCACTAATTCCAGCACACATAGCTCCATGTATAAATGTTTCTACGTCAATACCAGTAGATATTATTTTTTTTATATCTTCTCTTTTACACTCACGAGCAAGTACTACTCTTTTTACACCTTGTTCTTTAAAAAACTCTGCAGTTTTATAGTTCATAGTAGATGCCTGGGTTGACAAATGAATTTCCATATTATATTTTTTAGCATATTTAAAAACAGCAGGATCACTTATAATTAGTGCATCTACACCTATTTCACTTAATTTTTTTATAGAACTATCAACAATAGTTAATTCTTTATGATGAAGTACTATATTAACCGTTACATATACCTTTTTATTTCTATCGTGGGCATATTTTACAGCTTCTTTAATATCCTCATATGTAAAATTAATTGCATTAGCACGTAAACTAAGTTCTTGATATCCAATATATACAGCATCAGCACCATAATCAATTGCAACTTTTAATCTTTCTAAATCTCCTGCTGGAGCAAGTAATTCTACATTCATTTTTTCACCTTACTAATAGTTTCATTATATAAGAAACCAGTATCAATATTATCAAACATTTTATTTACATCATCATATATTTTTTCGACATTGTTTACATTTATGTTACCTATTAAAGATAATACTTTAGAAAATTTTGTATTTTCTATTAAAAAACCATTACATACATAATAACTAGGGTTTATATTATAATATTCTTTTATACCATTAAATATATTATTTGAAAAAGCACTTGTATAATTCTTATCAACAATAGGATATTCTTTTCCTTCCTTTTTCAAAAAAAATAACTTACTTTTATTATTAATAGAAAACTTATCTAAATAATTGTTTACAATATGTCTTTTTGACACAAACATTGATGTATAACCAAATAAATTACAAATTAAGTTTACTTTAGTATTATTTTTAATACTAATCATTTCATCCTTTGTTATATCTGATGATAAATAGGCATAGTTAACACCAAATTGTTTCCAATAATTAATTGTTTCATAATTTGTAACTAAATGTTCTTGTGCCCATACTAATTCATAGTTTAACTTATCTTTATAAGTTACAATACTAACATCACTGTAAAAAACTCCCTTAATATTACAATTATTTAGTTCCAATAAAATGGTTTCAACATCTTCAAGCTCATCATTTTCAATATTTTTATTTATTGACACAAATATATCTTTATCTTGAAAATCTTTACATATTCTCTTTATCTCATCTAAATTAAATTGATATCTTACATTAACACTATATTTTTCTATGCTTAGTATTAATCCATCATACAAATTTACATTTTTAATAATTTGATCATAATTATCCGGTATTATAAGTATCATTCTATCACCTACAAAAAAAGCGTCATAAGACGCATTAAATATTATCATAATAATACATTTTTGTCAACATTAATAATGTTCTACAGGACATTTATCAAGAACTTTACCATCACTGACACCATAGCAATAACCATAACCATCAGTAAAATATGATGCTCCTGCACAATCATTGTTTATGAAACAAGTCATACAAGCCTCAACGCTAGATTGTTCTGAATCATCAGCAACTTGTTTTACTACAAACTGTACAATTGATATAATAAAGAAAATAAGTACAGCAGCTATTAATTTCTTTACAATAGAACTTCTTGCCTTTTTCATTTCATCTTCATTTTGTGAACCAATTGCCTTAATAAGCTGAATCATTGATATAAAAATTAAAATAACAGGTGTTGCAGTCTTTAATACAACAATAAAATATGAAACTAATCTTGGAACAATTACAGGAATATCATATGCAATTTCATCGCCACTACCACAAGATAAATAAGCTAAACCAGATACACTACAAAATTCATATTGTTTATTCCAATTACACCCAAAACTTCCATTATCACTAGTTCTACCTGTCATACAAGCATCCTCTGTAGTAAAGTCAGCACAACTTGAAGCATCAGGAAATGATCTTACACACTTTCCCTCATTCTCACCCTCACCTGCTTTCCATTCACATGGTCCGCCATTTTGAGTACTAGAAGCACAAGTAGAAGCATCTTTAATATTTCTACAAACTGTCTCTTCAGCATTAGCAAGTGGAGAATAAGAAAAAAGCATTAAAAAAGCAAATAAAATAACAACACAAATTTTTTTCATATTAATCCTCCAATATTTCTACAATGTCCCCTGATTTTAATAAATGAGCATTTGCATCATCCGTATCGAGATGTAATTCAAAAAAGGAATTTGGAGCAACTTTTAAATATACATTACTAATTATTCCACCTTTTTCACCAGGAATTAAAACATTAACTTTCTCTTTTCCTTCTAAGTTATATAAACTCATTTGCTCTTCCAAAATATGTATATGTCTTGTAGCAATTATACAACCATCAGTCTCAATTTCACCTTTTGGTCCTACTATAACTATTTTTTCACTATCTGATAAATCTCCGGAATTTCTAACTGGAGGATTTAATCCTAATTTATAAGAATCAGTTTTCGATATTTCTATTTGCGTATAGTCACGAATTGGTCCTAAAACTCTAACATTACTTATTTCATTTTTTTTAGTCTTAATAGTTACCAATGATGATGATTTAAACTGTCCTGGTTGATTTAAATTACCAATATTCTCTAATTCGTAATCTTTTCCAAACAATTTTTCTAAATCACTTTGTTTTAAATGAACATGTCTATTAGAAACACCAACGCTAACCTTCATTATATCACCAGTTAAATTATATCATATAATTATCTCTTTTTCTATAATAATTAATACAATTTATTTTATAAAGCATTATTTTTTTTATAATTTTCAATTATACGCTGCTCAACATAATTAATATAATTCATAATTAAATAATCAATTTCTTGATTGGAGTAACTTTCTTTATAATGATAATTTGAATTATTAATCAATATTCCCATAATTATTTCTTTATTTAACATCTGAATATCTTCTCTTGCATGTTTACTACTAGTTATTGCTTCGTAATTATTATCATTTAATATACAACTTAGTGCAAAAAGGATTTGTGCTTTTCCACTATTACCATTTTTATTATACTTCAAATATGTTGTTTTTAATGAGTCAAATAAAATATCTGAATAAAAAAAACGTTGAATACCGGATACATACTGAGCAATACTAATCTGCTCTTTTTGTATTATTTCTAATATTTTATTTCTATAATTACTACTTAATATATTTTTTCGTAAATTATTATCTCTAGTAATTTTTCTTTCATTTCCACTTTTCAAATATTCTTCTAGCATTGTTATAGTAGCAAAATATCCATATTTTTTAGATGTTATATTAATAAAATCTAACGACAAACTATTATAATTAGTATTATGAAAATCATCATTATTATTTTGAACGAAATCATCGTCATTATTATTTAAATTATAGCCTAATAGACTTTGAATATATTTAGAAATACTTAATCCATTTAATTCTCGTATTAAGTTTTGTCTAAAGTTTTTAGATATTAACTCTTCTCTTAATCCTTCTCTTTTAGTTATTAATAAAATATCATTAGTATCTACATATTCTTGAAGTTGATTATATGCATTATATCCAGATTGCGAAATAATAGATACTGCACGAAGTAATAACTCATTCACTTCTTCCTTGCTTAAAACTATTTTTTCTGTTTCTTCTTTTACATTTTCACCCATTAAACATTGATTAAAAAACATAAAATAATCATTCAAATTAAAACTAGCATTGATACTATTTAATATAAGTTCAAATACTTCCATATAGTTTCGTTTATTTTCTATATAGTCATCCCTATATCTTATTTGCATAATCATATGCCTAAATATATTATCTTGATTTAAAATAAATTCTTTATTATAGATATCAATAACAAAATTATAAAAATCATTAAACCCAACATCGTTTAAATCTTTGCCTTTTTTATCAACAATATAAGCATTAATTAAATGAGAAATCACATTATTATATGAAATATATCCATCACAAGCAAGAGCAATTCCATCCTGACTATAAGCAAAAGGATTAGGCTTTAAAAGTCCCTCTTGTATATATTTGTTGTTATTTACAAAATTAAGGATTTTCCTTGCATCGTATTCATCAACAACTCTAATTACAATATCATCAAATCTAATTTTTTTCCCAATTTTGGAAACATGAGAAATATTATTCACAGATATAAAGTCAAACAACATTTCCGCCCCTTTTTCAATATGCTCTGAATCAAGAGGAATATATATTTTTATATGATTTTTTGCACGGGTTGTTTTATTATCTCTTGATCTAAATTGACAAAAATACTGCCAATTTGGACTATTAAAAACCATTATATTAGGATTATTACTATAATATTCAATCCATTTATCAAATGTATCTGTTAAATCTACTTTATAATCCTTTTTATAATCAATACCTAATCTTACTAACCTACTATAAATATCTTCTTTATTAATGTAATAATCACTATTTTCTATACATATATCTCTCCAAAACTTTAAAAATTGATCAATTCTTTCATATCTTTCTTGCATATTAATTAATCTCCATTAAATTCTAAAGTATCTTCTAAATTTATTGATTTCATTTTAATAGTATTCTCAATATCTTCTTTTTTCATTTCCATTGTGTTTTCAAAATCTTCCTTTAAATCTTCATTACTATCAAGAGTATACTCATCAGCATCTAAAGGTTCTAAAACTATTTCTTCTCCATGATATTTTACTTTCATATATCCTCCTAATTTTACTTAATTATAACATACTTTAAAACATACTTTAAAATTAAATTGGAATATTATTGATTTTTTTTTTATTTTTGATACAATTGTAATAGGGTGATGGTATGGTAGCTTTAATAATTGTATTATTAATATTAATAACTGTTTCAGTTTGTTTAGTTGTATTTGTTACAACATATAATCATTTTCAAGATTTTATTATTAGAATTAATGAAGCAGAAGAAAGTATTGATGGAGTTTTAAGAAAAAGATTTGATTTACTAAACAAGTCAATTGGAATCATTAAAAGCAATACTGATGAGGAAAATGTATTAGAATCTATAATCAAATTGAAAAGTAAAAAAATTACAAATTTCGAATTGGATAGACAATTATATGATGCAATAAATGAATTTAATACATATAAAGAAAAATATGAAAATTTGAAAACAAATGAAGCATATTTAAAAATTGATATCAATTTATTTGAATCTGAATCAGAAATTGTTGCATTAAGAAAATATTATAATGATATAATTACTGATTATAATAAGTTAGTAAAAAATCTTCCATCAAACTTTGTTGCGCTAATCAAAGGATACAAAACAAAACCTTACTTTGATGGAAATGAAATTGGAACTGAAGGAACTGATTTTAATTTTTAAATTTGCTGTCTGCAAATTTTTTATATTACATGTAAAAAGAAAAAGTTTAATACTTTTTCTTTTTATTTATTTTTGTTTATATATTTAATTGCTTCGGTTGCTGCAACAGCACCATCAGATGTAGCAGTTACTAATTGCCGTAAAGTTTTTACACGACAATCTCCAGCTACAAAAATTCCCTCAATATTAGTTTTACAATTTTCATTTGCATTAACATAACCAGATTCATTTATATCTATTAATTTTGAAAAATTAGCATTTTCAGGAATACGTCCTATTGCAACAAATAATCCAGATATCGAAACATTCTTTTTATTATTTTCTTTATCAATTATTTCAATAGCCTCAAGGTAATCATTACCAAATAACTTAGCAACATTACTGTTAAATATAAATTCAACATTATCCTTCAATTTTAATTTTTCATAATAATCATCTTCGCCTCTAAAAGAATCTCTTCTATGGATTAAATATACCTTTGAAGCAATATCAGACAAGTATAATGCATCTTCTAAAGCAGTATTTCCACCACCAACTATAGCAACATCTTTTCCTTTATAAAAAGCACCATCACACGTTGCACAATACGATATACCTCGACCTATAAATTTATCCTCATTATCTAAATTTAACTTTTTAATTCCACATCCTGTTGCAATTATTATAGTTTTTGTTTCATATGTATTACTAGTTGTAATTACTTTTTTTACATTACCGTTTTCTAAATTAATTACTTTTTCAAATTTCACTTCTGCACCAAGCTCTATCGCTTGATTATAAGTGTTGGTTGCAAATGTATAACCATCTATATGAGGAGCAGCAGGATAATTTTCAATATTTAAGGTATTAATAATTTGACCACCGTAAGCTTCTGCCTCTAATACGAGAACTTTTTTTCTTGCACGTTTTGCATATATAGCTGCTGTAAGACCAGCAGGACCTGCACCAATTATAATAATATCATACATATTAATCTCCAATTATTTTTTCTATCTCTTCTTTCGGTTTAAAACCTATACTTCTCTCTATTTCTTTACCATTTTCAAATTTAATAACACAAGGTATAGAAGAAACTCCATACGACATAGCTAAGTTTTCAGCTTCATCAACATTTATAGATACAATCTTAATATTTTCGTTATTACTAGCTACTTGCTCCAAAACAGGTCTTAACATTTTGCATGGTCCACACCAATTTGCATAAAAATCAACTAGCACTTTCTTTTTTTCTTTAATGACCTCTTTTTCAAATTCATTTTCATTTATTTCAATAACATTCATAGTATTCTCCTTTATTATAATAGTTTTTCAATATCGTCTTTAAAAGATATAGGATCACTAGTTGGATCATATCTTTTAACAACATTACCATTTTTATCAACTAAAAATTTTGTAAAATTCCATTTAATATCATTATCTTTTGTTGCAGTTTTACTTATTTTACTAATAGCCTTCATAGCCATTTTGTTTTTCAAACCTTTGACCTCTTCTTTTGGCATTTTTTCTTTTAAAAAAGTATATAATGGATGCTCACTATCACCATTTACTTCTATTTTAGAAAATTGGTCAAATTTAGTTTGATATTTTGCTTGACAAAAATCATGAATTTCATCAACGCTTCCAGGAGCTTGATGTCCAAATTGATTACAAGGAAAATCTAATATTTCAAATCCTTTATCATGATATAATTCATATAACTGTTCTAATCCCTTATATTGAGGCGTAAAACCACACCCTGTAGCAGTATTTACTATTAATAATACTTTATCTTTAAAATCAGATAATAAAATTTCTTCATTTAATCTATTTTTTACTTTAATATCATAAATATTCATATATTTCTCCTTATTTTCTATAATATCATCACTATTATATAGTGTCAAATACAATACTATTTTTCTACATATTTTATCAATTTAGCATGCAATACAACTCTATTTTCATCATCATAACAACTTGATAAAGTAAGTATTTTATCCCCTGCATTTACATCACTATTAAAATTATATATACTTCTATTTTTTATTAAATTGATAAAATTAATATTATCATTTGTTGTATTAAAATTAATATCTAAATAGTCATCTGTTTCCTTAATTTTATATACACTAAATACTTGCCATAAACTACTTGATTTAAAATTTGAATACTTAACTATATAATTATCTTTATTACTATACCAACTTTCTTTTACTACATTTCTTAAACTTCCAAACATAGTATTATCTAATCTACCATGAGCATATAAAATAGTATTAGCATCTAAATAATCATTACTATTTCTATAGTCCATAAAAACCCACCCAGCTTTATTGTAAGTCTTATCAAAAGAATGATCTAAATAAAAACTATTATTATCGGTTTTAACTATGGGATAATCAATATTTGTATTATTAACTTTTATATATCCAACAGTATCTGGATTAATCTTGATTAATTCAGTAAGATCAACATACATCATTCTTTTATCCTCTTCTATAGGTACTAAATTAGTATTTTTTTCTATTTTTTCAATAATTTTATGTGTTTTATTATTATCTATAAACCATTCTACTATATGTTTTGCCGAAATAATAAAAATAACAAATAAACATAACAAAATAATATAACACATAATTCTAATTATTCTATTTTTCATAATATCTCCACTTTCTATTTTATCTTAACATTTTACTTTATAAAATGCAATTAAAGAGCCTATATTTAGACTCTTTATTTATTTTTTTTTCGACTTTTAATAATAAGAATTAAAAATACTAAAGTAATAAAAGAACTAAGACCAATAACAATATAATTTGAATTTATTTCATTATTTACTTTGTTTATTTTTTCATCTTCTTCTTTTAATTTTATTATATATTCTCCTTCTTTTGAATAAGAATAATTTTCTCTTGCATATTTAGCAAGATATTCTGGATCATTTAATTCATCTATTTGTAGCTGTAATTTCTTAGCATCCTTTTTCAATTCACTATATTCTTTTTTTAATTCTAACTTTTCATTTTCTAATTTATGTATTTGATATATTTCATATCCCAAACAAAATATAAAATAAAAAATACATACTACAGATAGAATACCAAATATACGTAATCTTCTTTTTGTAGATTTTGATATTTTCTTAGCATTTGCCATATCATCACCATAATAATTTTATCATTTTTTATTTTTTTTTGCAATTACGCTAATTAAAATGTCATACATAATAAAACCAACTATGATTGCAAATATAGAATATATATGAAATATTACATATCCTATTTTATCTATAGCAATAAAATATATTATAGCCATTAATAGTACCAATAAAAATGTCAATATAATTCTTACTATTTTTTTTTGCTTTTTTATTTTTGAATACAAAACATCAAGAAAAATTGAAAATAAAAAACCATATATTAAAGAAAAAATTATTAGCTTAATTTGTATATTTAATTCAATCATTTAAATAATTTACTAAAAATACTTTCTTCGTTATTTTTTTTATCTTTATCTGATTTATATATAATACTATCTATTTTTCCTTTAATAGAAACATCTCCTTGATATGTATCCAATTTAACAATCTCTAAATTTAATCCCTTTATACACATTTCTCCCATAATTGTCTCTAATAAAAATTCTTTATCGTTAAAATTATCTATTTTTTTTACTCCACTAATATTAATACTAGATCTTTTAATTATATTTACTGTATGATTTACTGGTGTTATTTCTTTATCCATATTTGCCTCCCATACAATATATGTATAAAATAATTAAATATGAAAAAAACAAACATTATTTTGTTTGTTTTTCATATTCAGGTAAAATTGCATCATTAAATAATTGTCTAGTTTCTGAATTAATTGGATAAACAATATCTCTATTTGTTCCATCTTTTGCTTTTCTATTAGGCATAGATAAGAATAATCCATTTTCTCCTTCTTTTACTCTAATACCTGTTACCTTAAAACAATCATCAACAAGAACTGAAGCAATTGCTTTTGTTTTACTATCTCCTTCAATTAAGTATAGATTTTCTAATGTAATTTTCATATAATTCTCCTCTCATACTATACATTTTAAGTATATAATATTTATTAATAAATTGCAATAGATACTTTCAATTTATAAATATTCCTTTCTTATTTGCCTATTAATATCTTTTTCTTTCAATGCCTCTCTTTTATCATAAATCTTTTTTCCTTTTCCGATACCTAATAATATTTTTGCTTTATTTTTACTAAAATAAAGTTTTATTGGTACTAATGTATAACCCTTAATGCTAATTTTATCTTTTATCTTTAATATTTCATTTTTATGTAATAATAACTTTCTAGTTCTAGTCTCATTATGATTAAATATATTACCATTCTCATAATGACTTATATGCATATTCAATATAAAAACTTCGCCATTTCTTACTATAGCATAACTATCCTTAAGATTAGCTTTACCGTCCCTAATAGATTTTATTTCAGTTCCAGTTAGAACTATTCCCGCCTCATAAGTATCTGATATCAAATAATCATATAAAGCTTTTCTATTCTTTATTTCAATCATATTTAACCTCACTATTTACAATATTCATATACTTTTCTTCTAAAGATTTATAATTTGGCAATATACTATCATTTAACTGTGAAAATGCATATAACTTATACTTAGTATCACTAGTTGTAGAATAGGTATATATTAAATTCTTATTAACATTTTCAAATGTAACTTTAGAATCATTAACAACAATATCCATACCAACCATAAGCCCTATAGTTTTATCAATACCCATAGGTCTTTGACCAGATAAAAAGTTACCTAATGAATATATTACTAGCGTATCATTAACATATCCAACTGGCTGAACTACGTGTGGATGAGATCCAATTATTAAATTAACACCAAGACTAGATAAATAATTTGCTATTTCTTTTTCTCCTTCTGTAGGATCAAATACATATTCTTCTCCCCAATGCATAGATACAATAATCACATCAACTTTATCTTTTATTTTATCTATATCTTCTTTTGCTTGTTTTTCCGAATAAACATTAAGTAAGTACTCCTTTCCTTTAGGCATAGAAAGACCGTTAGTAGTTGTTGTGTAGGCTAAAAATGCATACTTAATACCATTTTGTTCATAAACCTTTATATCATTTCTCTCTTCCCATGAAGAATAAGTTCCAGCCGTTATTACATTCTTACTTTTCCAATATTCATTAGAATTCAATATACCCTTTTCATCTTTGTCAAGAGAATGATTATTGGCAAGACTTACTAAATTAAAACCTAAGTCAACCATATTATCTCCAATTTCTTCGGGAGAGTTAAATCTTGGATAATGAGATACTCCTAAAGCTTTACCACCAATAATTGTCTCTTGATTATAATATTTTAAATCATAATCACTTATAAGGGGTTTTATATTTTCTATCATACCACTAAAATCATAACTATTATTTCCAACTCTAGCATCTATGTATACAGCCCCATGAATTAAACAGTCTCCTACTGCAACCAAAGACATTTTCTTAGTCTCAACTTTATTACTTACTTCATTATTAGATTTTTTTCCTTTTGATTCTTTTTTTTCAACATCACTATCAGGTTTTATTAAGTAAACAACACTTAAAATTATTCCTATTATAATTATAAGAAATACAAACACTGGCATTTTCTTTACTTTTCTTTTTCTCACATTACATCACCTACAATACTCATATACTCTGATTCTACATTTTTATAATCATTAAGTATTTCGTCATTTAATTTACTGAATGGTATTACTTTAAAATCTTTACTAGATAAGGAATATGAATATAATAATTCTTTATCTATAATATTTATAGTCTTATTACCATCATTAATTTTTATTTCAACTCCTACCATAAGTCCAATAGCAGGATTTAATCCTAATACAAGCTGATTTGAAATGAAATTACCTAACGAATATATTACTAATGTATTACCTATATATTCTATTGGTTGAACTACATGTGGATGAGTTCCAATAACTATATCAACCCCAAGGCTAGACAAATAATTAGCTATTTCTTTTTCACTTTCTGTAGGAGTATTAGTATATTCATCTCCCCAATGCATAGCAACCATTATAACATCAACTTTATCTTTAATTTTATCAACATCTTCTTTTACCCTGTCATTTGAATATATATTAACTAAATATGATTTATCATTTGATAAATTATAACCATTTATAGATGTCGTATAAGCTAAGAATGCATACTTAATACCATTTTGTTCATAAACTTTTATATCAGATTGTTCTTCTAAAGATGAATATGTTCCTGCTGTTATTACATTCTTACTCTTCCAATAATCATTTGAATATAAAATTGCTTTTTCACCTTTATCAAAAGCATGATTATTGGCAAGACCAATTACGTTAAAACCTGTGTCAATTAAATTATCTCCAATTGCATCAGGCGCATTAAAGGTAGGATATCCTGTATATTTAAAACTAGGCCCACCAATAATTGATTCCTGATTAACATACTTTAAATCATATTTTTCTATCATTGGTTTAATATACGTAAACATTTTAGAAAAATCATAACTTCCATCTAAATTAAGTGCATCTGCTAAAACAGCATCGTGTGTTAATACATCACCCACCATAACAATAGACATTTTCTTTTCATTATTGATTTTTTTATTAGAAGATATTTTTGAATTACTAATTTCTTTTTTTCCATTATTATTAATAAATAAAACTAGTAGAATGGGAGTAATTATACAAATTAATAATACAATTACAGGAATTTTCTTTACTTTTCTCTTCTTCACATTATCACCTATAATAATTATAAACTAAAAAAAAAACAAAGTCTATAAACTTTGTATTTTTAATCTATATTTAATATTAATATATATAATATAAACTATTATACCCTATAAAAAACTTTCTGTATATTTTTAATCAGTTCTTCCGCTGGCATAACG
>CAMKQS010000002.1 GCA_946414975.1 uncultured Caryophanales bacterium
CCAAAATTAATATTTTTTAAAAGAGGAAATAAACTTACAACAGAAACAACTAAAAGAACTATTGTAATAAATATACTTGTAAATATGCTAACCTTTTTATTCATTTTCTTATCATTCATAAAATCCCTCACTTTGTAAATTTGGTTCAACTTTATATTCTTTCATATTATCTTCTACATAGTTTTTAAGTAAAACATAATCTATATTTAATATATCATCAACCATTTGGTGCAGTAAAAGATTACTTGCATCTTTCCACTTCGCACCCTTTAAATAATTCCATATATCTTCTTTTTTTATATAATTAATACCATTTCTTTTTAACTCAAGCTCCTTAGTACGTAGAGCTGGAGTAAGTCTTTCATATAATTCTTTCACACTAGCAAATTCTATATCCATAATTCCTCCAAGTACACATATCTATTATATATTAAAAAAATATTTTTTTAAAGTATTTTATAAATTTTGTTAAAAAAACTTAGGATTCACTCGCTTCCTAAGTTTTTTTATTAAATTACATTCCCATACCAAAAGCAGGTTTCAATACTGTTTTTTTCTTAGGTGAACCTAGTGTTAATATATATTTTCTACTACCAATTTTATGCTCTTCTAATATGGAAGTAGTAGTTTCCATACCATTGTAATCATAAGTAGGAATACTAATATATCTTTCTCTTATTATTCCAGGTGCACCTTCCATATCAAGTTTATATTTTCTATGATATACTTCTGATGCTAATAAATTTTCATAAGTAGTATCAATGTTTTGATTTCTTAATTGCTGAGCTAATTTTTTTAAATCATCTATAGCATCATCCTTATATGTATTATAATTATGTTTTTTCTTAATTGATTCAACACCATGCTCTATTAAAGGAACTACTCCGAAATACCATGTTAACCAGAATATAATACTACTAATACTTTTTGATGGCTTACTAGCACCATTACATAAAGTAATTATATCTGCAATAACATTTCCTGTTGCAAGCATACCTGTAAAATAATTTCTTTTATAACATCTTATAAGCTTATATTTACCATTGGCCTCATTTATTCTACTAATCATATCATAATTAATTACTAATTTTAACACATTAATCCCCCCACAATTTGAAATATATTAACACAAATATCAATTTAATTCAATATTTATTATATCAAACATACTAATTTTAGTATTATCATTCAGTTTAATAAAATTATAAACTATATCTATTTTCTTTACTATACATTTTTTCTTTATATATTTCATATTTTTATTATCAAAATAAGTTATTGTAACTTTTATATTATCTTTTATGTGCTCATTAATATAATTTAATTTATTATTAATATTATCTTCTAAATCTTTATATAAATCTATTTTTTTATCTTTTATTTTAGATGTTTCTTCAATTAAATCACTATATCCAGTTAGTGCATTAAATGGAGCAAACTGAGAAGCTCTGTTTTGAATAGACATTCTAGGATGCCTACTAGATATTTCATGACAAGTATTTATTATATCAGAATAATCTTTATGCATTATGTCCTCCTATTTGATTATTTCTATCTATTGTAGTAGCACCATCAGATAAATCGACTAATTTTAATATTGCATTTTTTCCATATTTATTTTTTATATTAATCATAGTTTTTTGTATTTTTTTATCTTCCTTTAGTTCATCTTTTTCTTTTTGTATATCCTTATCCCAAGATGTATAATCGTCAAATAAATTAAACTGTTCATAATGAACTTCTTTACTAACACTATTACTAGAAACGATATTTGTAAAATAAATATACATTCTTCTTATTAATAAGTTAGGGTTAACTATTTCTTTATATAATTTCAATCCATATTCTTGAATAATTTTTATAGATGAAGTTTTTACTTTAAATGTAATAGTACCATGAGCACTTTTAGGAACTATTCTACCATAATAATCTTTCTTTACTTCATCACAATACTTAAATAAGTTAGGATTACTAATATTTTCTATATCATAGCCTATAGTTATTACAAGCTTTTCTGCAACTAAATCTCTAGCAACTAAATCTAGTGCTAAATCTTCTAACATTTCTAAAAATACTATTTTGGCTTTTTCAAAAGTATATGGAAAGTGTAATACTTGCCCTTTTGATATACTACTAGTTGTTGGCTTATATTCTTTAATATCTTTTATAGTACATGGTTCATACCCCCATGCATGATCTATTAATAATTCAGCATTAACACCAAATATTTTATATAATAAATCTTCATTATTTATTGATATTCTAGCAACATCACCCATAGTATAAATATTATATGCCTCAAGTTTTTTCTTATATCCCTTACCTATCCTCCAAAAATCTGTAATTGGCATATGATTCCATAATTTTTTACGGTAAGTTAATATATCCAAATAAGCTATTCTTACACCATCACTATTAGGTTCTGTATGTTTTGATTCTATATCCATTGCAACTTTAGCTAAATATAAATTAGTCCCAATTCCTGCTGTTGCAGTAATACCCGTTTCATCATATATTTTTTTTATAACCATAGTAGCAAATTCTAATGCACTTAAATTATAATAATTTAAATATGGAGTTATATCACAAAAAACTTCATCTATAGAATATGAAAATACATCATCTTTAGATAAATATTTTAAATAAATATTATATATATCTTTACTATATTGCATATATAGTCTCATTCTAGGTTTAGCAATTATAAAATCCATTTTTATATATTTATTACTTTTTATTTCTTCTATATTACAAGAACTACCTTTAAACTTATAATTACAAATTCTTTCTCTTTTATAATTAATATCTTTAACTTTTTTTACAACTTCAAACAATCTAGCTCTACCTTTAATTCCATATTCTTTTAAAGATGGACTAACCGCAAGACAAATTGTCTTTTCTGTCCTACTGTTATCAGCTACTACTAAATTTGTTTTTATAGGATCTAATTTTCTTTCTCTACATTCAACAGATGCATAAAAGCTTTTTAAATCTATACACATATACAATCTATTCATATAACCACCATATCCATTATATCGTACTTTTGTTCGCGTTAAAAGTAAAAAAAGAAAATGGAAAAAATTTCTTTTTAACCATTATATGTATAACTATTGATTCCTCCATCACCTAATGTTGAATTACTATATGGATAGAAATGATAAGTATAATCACTTGTTATAACAAGACAATCTTTATAACTTCCTTTTGTTGATTCATCTTGAGCAAAATCAAAATTTCCTACTTTATAAGTACATGGTTTATTATCATATGTACACTTACCATCTTTTTCTAATACAAGATTAATTCCTTCACTAGCACTTTCACCCACATAAGTTCCATACTTAATGTTATAAGAACCAACGCTTATATAATTATTACTATCAGTAACATCATTTACACTATTTATAATTTCATCCTTTTTATTATCTATAATCTTTTCTATTTCTTCCGTTTTACTTTCTACAGCATCAATAGTTTTTTCTATATCATTTACATCTAATTCATTATTTTCAATCATTTTTTCTATTTCATTTGTAATCTTTTTAGTTATTTTCTTTAACTGCTTTGATGATTTTAAAAACACATTCTTTAAATTTTTCAAATCAAAATTTAAGTTAAAATCATATTCTTGTACTTTATTTTTTATTTTAGTAAATATTTCATTAAATTTATCCTTATCACTGCTTTCAAATTTATACTGTTTAACATCTTTAGTATGTCCCAATTTTTCATTAATTTGATCCTTTAATGAAGAATAAATATCTAAATCATTCTTTTTAGTATGAATATAATATTCATAATCCTTACTTTCTTTATTATAAAGCATCTCAATATCAGTTTTATCTTTAAATACAATAACTCCAACATCATTTGATTTTTCATCAATATAATATATATTAGAACATTCTTTATTATTTGATTCATATTTAATATTCATAATAGGATAATCTATACCTTCAACATCATAAAAAGAAATAGTTCCATTTTTCATATCTTGTGGTAATTTAGCTTTATCACTACCTAAATCTTTTATTTCTTTAAGATAATCATAATAAATGCTATCCCACTTAGCTTTAATGCTATTTTTTACTTTCAAAGTAGTATTTCTTATATATAATTGCGTAGCTATTGTTAGTCCAACCGCTACTAAAACACCTATAATTATTAATACTACCATCTTTACTTTTCCATTCATTTTATCACCCTAATTCCTTTCTATACTATAAAAATAATATTTATCATTCTTGATTTTGAATGTATATTTATAACTGTTTAATTTGTTCTGATATTTTTTTATATCAAAATTACTCCCCACATTACTGGCAACAGGTTCATATATGTTCTTATAATTATAAAGTGATTTATCCATATTATCATAAATTCCTACTATAGTTGTTATAGTAATTTTATCGCTATTTTTCTCTGTATTAATTATATTTTCTACAATCTCTTTAGACGATTCAATATTGCACTCATTTGATGTAAGAACGTATGAATCAGTAGTACTATCATATTTAAAGTGTTTACACTCATAATCAAATGATGTATCTTTATAATTATCACTACTACCAAATATATTGATATATGCACCAATAAGTTCTTCTTTTGTAAATTCATCTTTATTAATAGAATTAAAAGCCATTGTTAATTTAATTGAATCATTGATATCTTTTTCTTTATAGTTATTATTATATAGATACAAACTATTAATATTATCAATTGGTAATTTTACATTTACTAAATTAAGCAAATCACTATAGTCTTCCTTATTACTTACAATTTTTTTATCATTATTAATAACATTATTATTCATATTACTACTTATATTAAAACTAACATAATTATGATTATACATGTAATAAACTAGATAACCAATTATTGCAAGTAGTATAATTATTATAATATCTCTTCTAAATATTTTACCTCTTTTACCACGTAAAACCCTTCTATTTTCTTTTTTCATTTCACGATTTAACTCTTTCGTTAATTCGTTTTTTACATCTTCTTTAACAAGTACACTAACATCCTTTTTTATATCATCAATTAGTTCTTTAGTTACTTGTCCTTTTAATTTAATAGTAAGATCATTTTTTATTTCTTGCATTATCTTATCTTTATCAATATCAATTTTTTTTATTTCTTTTTTTGCTTTAGCCTTTACTTCCTTTTCAGTTATCTCTTTTGTTGCCATATAACCACCCTAGATATATTTTAGCACAAATTATTTATAATTGGTATTTTTTATTAAAAATTTGTTAATTTAATTGACAGAAAAAGCAATTTATGGTATATTTTATATTGTCAGTTGACATGGCGGATATGGTGAAGGGGTTAACACGGTGGATTGTGGTTCCATTATGCTAGGGTTCGAATCCCTATATCCGCCCCATTTAAAAATAACAGTCGTATGACTGTTTTTTTGATATAAAATTTACATAATTTTACTAATAAAACAATTTATTTTAAATTTTAATTAACAAATTAAAAAACATATAGTATAATTTAACTATAAGGAGGATTTATGAAGAAAAGAACTATATTATTTAGTATTATATTTGCATTAGTACTTATAACATTAACTGGATGTGGTAGTAAAAAAGCAATTACTACTGAAAAATTTATTGAAATGGCTAAAAAAAATAATTTAGAAATTCTAAATGCTACTGATGAGTTTAAAAACCATAGTCAGGTAAAAAAAGCTACAGCAGCTGTAAGTAATGATGAATGGCAGGTAGAATTTTACATATTAGATACAAAAGAAAGTGCAGTTGGAATGTTTAATACGAATAAAAATATATTTGACAGTTCTAAAAGTGGTGTTTCATCTAATTTTAGTGTTAGTTTAAAGAATTTCGAAAGTTATACATTAAAGACTAATGGATATTATAAATATGTAGCTAGAATAGACAATACACTTATTTATGCAAATGTAAAAGAAAAATATGAAAATAATGCAAAAGAATTCATAAAAAAACTAGGATATTAAAAAAGATTTCAAAATAGAAATCTTTTTTTATTCAGGAATTTCAATTGTACTTACAACCTTAGTTTTAGAAATTTTTTCATATAAAAATACTTTACGCAATATAAAATTTCTAATTAGTATAAAGAGTGCAATGATAAATACTACAAATATATATCCGACAACTACAATAAAGCCATAATTATGATTAGCAACCTTATTGATTAATTTAAAGAGAAGATAAATATAATATCCAAGAGGAATATAGAATATACTAAGTATTAAATTTCTAATTAGTATTTGATATCTCTTAGGAATATCTCCCGAACTTGTTACAATTGCCATATTTGTAATTTTATACCCTATTGTAGGTCCATTATTAAGAAGTGGAATAAATATAAAGAATACAAATATACTAATCATAAAATATATCTCTTTAGATAGATTAATTTTATAAAAATTATCAATTAATAACTCTATTATTACAAACACTATTGTAAAAAATAAATCTATTAATAATGTAACTATCCTTTTTGTAGAACTTACTTTTGAGCCTTTTTTATATGATTTCATATCTAATTCTTTTGTATTTGGTAAAAGAATAGTAAATAATGGTGTTACTAAATACCCAAACATTCCACCTAGGGTATTTATAAATATATCATCTACATCAAACAATCTATATGCGTTAGGATATATGAAATATAAACCTGTTAATTGTGTAATTTCAAAAAACAAACTTAGTAAAAAAGAAAATAATACTGTTTTTTTAAAATTACATTTAAAGTAATATCTTAAAAATACTCCAAAAGGTAGTGTTAATAAAAAATTATATATAGATTGATATACATATGCATTTTTAAAAATATTTACATATGTAGATATATCCTTATAATTAAAATGTACAGTGTGATATATTTTATTAAATACATCAAAAGGTACTAATTGTACCTTAGTTGTCATTTTAGCTACTTCAGAAATTGAAGGAAGAGGCATTATAATCAAGAAATATGCTGAAAGCAAATATAATATAAAGCCATATATTAATAGTGATCTTACAAATAATACTGATCCATATTTATTATAATTATATATAACATATGGTAGTGTTATTAGAAATGCGAGTATAGGAAAAAATATACAAGCAGTAATTATTATATTAATATAACTCAATTATAACACCTCCCTACATTTAAAATCCAAAATATTTTTGTCCAGGGCTTAGTGTTGCACCTTTATAATATGCAAGTTCACTAACAGTTACTAATTGATAACCTTGATTAATTAACTCTGGAACTAAAACTTCTACTGCATCTGCAGTTGTTTCATAAATAGAATGCATTAAAATAATTTTTCCATCAAGATTACCTATTTTTCTAACTTCAGCTAGAATAGCATCCTTATTTCTACTTTTCCAATCTAGTGTATCTACATTCCAATTTATAATTGGATATGGTAGTTGACTTTTTACAAAATCATTAGCATTTCCATAAGGTGGACGTATAAGTGATACATCATGTCCAAGCGCATTAGTAAATGCAGCTTTACTATTTGCAAGTTCACCTTGAATTGCTTCAGCACTTAAATTATTTAAATTAGGATGAGTGTGAGTATGAGATCCAACTTCACATCCGAGTGCTTCTTCTCTTTTAACTACATCAGGATAACTATTTACAAGTCTACCTAATTCAAAGAATGTTGCAACTGAATTATATTTTTGTAATGTATCAAGTATTCTGTTACTTGATGATGGATTAGGTCCATCATCAAAAGTTAATGCAACCATTGCTCTTCCTGGATTAACATTAGCACTTATATTTCCTCTATAAAATTCAGGTGGTTCTGTTATTGACAATAAATTTGATTTAATAAATCCTTTATCATCATTATAAACAACTTCGCTCCATCCATCATCACTAGTACCAATTCTCTTTATTTTATCCTTTCTACTTAGCGTACCTACAGATTCACTATTTTCATCTTTTGATTTTTTCACTTCAATTTTATCAACTGCATAAACATCTTCATTACAGTCTATAAATCCGCTATCTGCAACTATTTCATCACTAAGTGAAGTGTTTAAAATATATACTATTTTATCTTTATATTTTACCTTAGAAAATACTTCATTAGACTCGCTAACATTCAATTTAGTACCCTTAGATATAGTTGATACCAACTTACTATTTTTATTATTATCTTTATATAAATTACTATTAACTTTTACATACATATTTTTTTCATTTTTAGTATAACTTCCATATTTTATATTAACAGAATCATCATATTTTTTATTCTTATTTTCTATATTTATATTCATAATACCATCAAATTCTTCATATGGAATACTAACTTTAATGAATTTCTTATTATTTTTTACAACTTCATTACTATTAAAATATACATTAATTCCATCATTAGTAAGTGCATATTTATAATCAGTTTTATCATTTAAAACTTTTTTATAATTCTTATCTAATTTATATTCACTTTCTTCAAAATATTTTATTAAATAATTAGTAACTACTTCTTTATAATTTCCAACAAATATATAACTATCTTTTAATTTTTCTTTTTCCTTTAACCCTATATTTAGTGTATGTACATTCTCATTTATTAAAATACCTTTACTATTAATATTAGATTCAATATATACAACACTAATAATATCATCTGGAGCAAGGAAATTCTCGTAATTAATAACTTGATATTTATAATTATTATTTTTTATAGAATCAATCAATGATTTTTTTGAATAACCATTTATAATTTTGTTTTTATAATTAATAAATATCTTATTAATATCATTATTTTTAACACTAGGGTATATAACATAATAAGGACTATTCAAGCTAAAATTAATGTCTTTTTTCTTGCTTTTAAACTCTTTCTTTAAATCTTGTTTTTTTATATAATCTTCTACAATGTTCTTCATTTTATTTGTTTGTGTATGCTTATATACAAGCATAATCGAGATAAAAATACCTATAATAGCTATTAAAAGTAAAATTGCAATCTTCACACTCTTTTTTAATTTACTCTTTTTATTATGTTTACTCATAACAATCCAACACTCCTACATCAATTTAAACTTTTACAATTTTATTATACAATATTTTTTTACAAAAATCTATCAAACAAAAAAGAGATTTTTAAATATATTCAGCAAATCTCCTTTTTCCTCTATTTTTAACTCTTTTTTTAGCAATACTTTCTATTTGTCTTACTCTTTCTCTTGTAAGTCCAAGATAGTCACCTATCTCTTCTAAAGTATAATAATCTCTAATTTCTACATTATTATATATTCTATTTAATGTCTCAGTATCTAATTTAGAAAAAACACTTTTCAATTCATCAAATGTCAAATAGTCTTTTAAATTTAATCCATTTCTCATTAATAAGATACATACCATTTTTTTATCCATACCTTTAAATGTTTCTTTTAACATATCTTTTATTTCATACGATGTAGCCTCAGCTTCTACATTAACACTATCAGGAATAATCGATTGTAATGTATACTCATCATCTTCATCTTCTCTTAATGACTGATCAATAGATTTTGTATTATTATTTACGTGATATTGTTCTAGACACTTATATTCTTCTACTGCTTTTAAATATATATCTTCATCACTATTCCCTGTTTTTTTAAATTTATTATATATCTTTTCATATATAAATTTTATAAGTTCTTCTTCTGTTACATCTTCAGCTTTAGATGAAATATATCTTTTTAGTGATATATACAAACTAGCCTTAGAATGAGGTAATGATATCTGTCCCATATTTATATGTAAATATCTTACTATTTTTTGAAATATCCAATAATACGCATAGGTTGCAAATTTAGCACCTTTATCTGTTTTATACGAATCTATTGCTTGAATAAGTCCACTATTTCCAACTTGAATTAAATCTGAAATATTATCATTCATAGAATACTTATGTGCGATATAAACTACTAATCTTAAATTAGAATTAATTAATATATCTCTTAGTTCAAGATAATTTACATAATCATTAAATAATTTTTTCTCTTTAATATTACTCTCTATATTATTAATAAATTCAAGTTGTTTTTTTCTAGATTTTAAATCTCTTTTGATTTCTTTATTATAATTATATTTATTTAATATTTCTTTAATTGATTGTTCATCAAAATTATTTTCTTTTAACTTTTCTCTTAAATATACAATTTTATTCGATAAAACTTTTTCTTCATATGAACTTAAAACTGGATATTTTGCAATATCATTAAAATAAATATCTAAATTAGGGTCCTTACCATTAAAATTTGTTGCATCAAAACTTTCAATTTTTCTATTTTTTAAATAATATTCAATTTTATCTATCATATTAAAATTCTTTTTTTCAAGCATTTCTGTAACAAATCTATCTAAGAACTCATCTAATTTATTACCATATAATTTAAATAGATAATTATAACTTTCTTCATTGAATTCATCAATTTTATTTACATATTCTAAAAATTGCTTATACATAGTTTCCTCCTAAACGACCAATATTATATCACGTTTTTATTTTATTTCAAATTAAAGGAATACTAGATAGTATTCTTTCTTAATATTTTTAATTACTTCTTATATTTAATCAATTTAGTTTTAGCATTTTCAATATATTCACTATACTCTTTTTCTATATCACTTGCATAATTTATAAATTCTTTAACCTCACTATCAGTTTCAAAAAATCTTTCTATAGTATTATCAAAAATGGATATTTTTACTTTATTAGCAAATTTCATATTTGCATATTCACCATCTAAATTAACTAAGTAATTATCTATTAAAATTTTATTATTATCTATTACTATAATATTTAAATCTGTAAATGGTACTATATTATGCCAATCAAGAGTATATAGCGCTTGCTTTTCATCATTTCTTACTAAATAGAAATTATTTATCTTATCTATTCCTTTAAATTCATTTGCAGAAAATTTCATAACTTCATTTAAATTTTTATCGTATATATAGATTATTTTTTCTTTTTCAAGACCTATTAGTGATGGTAAATCGAAGTATGAATCATACTTATAATCTATTAATAATTTATTATCCTTTATAACGCCAAATTTATTGTTTTTCTCAACATAAAATATATTATCAAAATCAGTTAAACGCGCAACTGAATAATTAGAATCTGTAATATTAGTACCTGTATTATCATATACTATATTATTACCACTTTTTCTATCTAATAATTTAAAATAATATTTATTATCTATTTTTTTGCTTTGTAAAACAACAAAAGTTTTAACTTTATCATCACATATTATATATTTTTCTGTTAAAACATCATCAACCCATAGTATTAATTTTTTATTACTATAAAAACCCGCATAAATGCTATAGGCAATATAGTTTATTTTTAACTTTTTTAGATTACTTTTAAACAAGACATTTTTATTAATATCAAGAATTTTTATCTTATTATAATCCGAATAACGTTCTAAAAACAAATCTTTTCCAATTGCTTCTAGATTATTACTTTTAATGTCAGTTAACTCAGTACCTGAAGTATCAAAAATAATATTATGCCCTTTTTTACGCCCTACTAAATAATTAGGATAATTTAATGAATAAGTAATATCATCATAATCAAATGGAATAATTGTATTGCCAGCAAGATCTAAAACTCCATATTTTTCATTTTTAGCTATAAAATTTTTACTATTATCAATTACATTTAAATAGCTATAACTATTACATAATACACACCCATTAAGATCCATAAGATAGTAATTGCCATTAGTATTAGTTATTACTATTAAATTATCATCTATTATTAATGCATAATTAGCTGTAAAATTAGTAACAACATTAAAATTATCATCAAGAAGAATATAGTAATATTTATCAATCTGAATTAATGTTCTATTATAATCGTGCTGGTATTTTGAAAAAAAATATTCATACACTTTACCGTCATCGGACAAAATATCATATTTATCTTTACGTATAACAATAAAACCGTTATGTATTTTTTCTTTAATTTTTAAATTAGTAATCTTTTCATAATTTTCTAAATTAATACTTTTAGTTATTTCTACTTTCATTATTCTCTTTCATATCCATTTCTATTTTTCTTAGTTTTATTATATTATCTTTTCTTAATACTTTTAGTTTTTCTTTAAAATTTTCAACATCTACTTCACTGCTAAATTCAAAAGTCTCATCAATATAATCATCTTTAATATTTATACTATATATTAAATTAAAATTTAGATATTCCCCTTTTAGGTCAATTAAGTGATTATCTAAAATAATATTAGAATCATTTAAAAGAATTATTTTTTTATCAGTTTCTGGAATAATTACATTTCCATCAAAGTCTTCTAGCTGATAACTGTATTTAGGAAAAAAAGATTTAGATGATTTTGTTAATAATATTAAATTATCTTTACTATCTAAAATATCATATTTCTTATCTATTTTTCTTTTTAAAGATAAATCTTTATTATAAATATAATAATTAGATACAGATTTTGCAATTATATAATCATTTAGAATATCAATACTAGCATATTTATTTATAAAAAACTCGTACCCGCTATTATCCATCACTCCATATTCAAAATATTCATCTTTTACTAAAAACAAATTATCATATAAATAATTTATATTGTAATATTTAAATTCTGTTATTTCATTATAATTAGAATCAATTAATCCATATTTTTTATCCTTACAGGCAATTCTTACACCATTATATAAATTACTTATATAAGTATAAGAAACTTTTTTTATTAAATCATTAGTGTCTATTATTTTTCTAATTTTTTCATTTTTATCAATAGATAGCACTATACTGTTATCAGAGGATAGATTAAGTTTTTCATCTTTTTTTGCTTTATATATTATTTTTTTATTTTCATCCATTATATAATTTTTTTTTCTTGTTGAAACTAAAAATCTATTATGTGAAAAGTATTTTATATTTAAAGCATTTAGTGTAAAATTATTAATTACATTGCAATTTTTATCAATTATAGTAAATTTATTACCTAATTTTAATGTTAAATAATTATATTTTGTATTTAATATTTTATCATAAATAGGCTCAATTAATTCATCACCATTTTTATTTATAATTCCATATTTATTATCTTTTGCAACTATAGTTATATCAGAATTTATAATACTAAATTCCATTATACTATCATATCTTTTAGAAATTACATTTAAATTTAAATCTTTTAATACTGAGTAATCACTATAACACATAATCATGAATTTATCATATAAATGAATTTTTTTTACATCTTCTAATTCTATAATTTCACCATTTTCTAAATGATAGTATACATCATTACCAAAATAACATATTTTAAAAATATCATTTCCAATATATTCATAGTTATATGCACAATCTAACTCACTAAAAATTATATTACCATTAATATCTATTATATTACATTTAGGATGAAAGTAATCGTTATCCAGATTAATTAACAAGTATTTATCTTTTGCATAAACTATTTTTTTATCGGTAATTAATTTATATTTATCTAAATTAATTCTTTTATTAATTTGTATATTCATTTTATCACCCCTACTATAAATAAATATTAATTATTTTCTTTTTACTTTTACAGACGCATTATTTATACTATTAATAGTATCATTTTTTAACTCTTTAACTTTGTTATAATATTCTTTTTCTATTTCAACTATTTTATTAATAAATAAATCTTTCTCTTTAATATTTTCAAATTTTCTAATAAATTCTTTTCCGAATAAATCAAATTTTACAATATAATTAATTTTTAAGCTTATAAATTCTTTATTTAAATCAATAATACAATTATTAACTGCAACTTTATTTTCATCTATTATAACAATATCATCATCCACCTCAGAAATTAATTCTATTTTATTTTTCGTTATAAGTGAATGACCACTTTTAGTACTAATATTTATAAGATCTCCCTTAGTATATATATCTATATCATCAATATTATCGTTAAATTCTTTTAATACTTCATTATTAGCATTAACAAGTGACACTTTACTATCTTTAACTAAAAATAAATCTTTTGTAATCACTTTTAAATCTTCTTTATTACACTCGAATATTTTATCAAGTTCTTCTGATAGAACAATGTATTTATTGTCCTTATTTAAAATATAACAATTAGAATTATTATCATATTTAATTTTATAATCAGAGTATGGTATTAAAAATTTACCTGAAAAGTCAATGAGTGCATATTTATTATCGCTAGAAATTATCATTCTATTTTCTGATACTATTTTACAAGTATCAAATTTAATATCAATACTATCAAGTGACTTATTAATAAAACCAGAATAATAGTTAATATTATCAGCACTCTTTAAAATTATTTCATGATTTATAACTTTTAAATCTTCACCAATTTGAATATCTTTAATTACATTTCCCTTATTATCTATAATTTGCCATAAATTATTTTTATTAAGTATTAAATATCTATTTGAATTAATTATTTGTAAACTCTGACATTTAAATTTCCTTATTTTATGTGTTGCTGGATCAATTACATTAATATTACCTTTGTTTTTATATACCAAAATACCCTTTGAATATAGAGTTTTTTTATCATAATACTTTTTTATGGAAGTTATTTTTTTATTATTAACATCAATTACATCATAATAATAAAAAGAATCGTAATTTCTTCTTATAAATAAATCATTACTATAATCATTAATATGATCATTAATATTACTAAATAACAAATTTCCTCTTTTATCAAAAATAGTATAATTGTTTTCATAATATAATGCATCATAAACAATATATTTACCATCTATATTAAATTTATGTATTGATGTTAATATAGCATTTCCAGTCTCATCAATAACTCCAAATTCCGGAGTGTCATCGTACTTAACACAAGCAAGATTATCTTCAAATTTGCCAATACTTTTAAATATAGGATTTTTTATGATCTTACCATCAAGTGATAAAAGGCCATACTTATGATCTTTATATATAATAAGAATATTTTTATCAATTCTTTTTATATCAAAATCACCAAGAGATTTATATTCACTTAAATCTAATTTTTTAAATTCTAATATTTCCATAATAGTTTATTATTACCTTCCTAATTTATGCTGTTTTATTTTATTATTTTCATATTCCATATTTAATAAATCTAGGCTTTTATACGCTTCACTTTTTATAGTTTCAAGTCTATCAATATATTTTTTTCTTTCATCATTAGATAAGAATTTTTTATTAATTTGACAATCTAGGGAATATTCGTACAAATAATATTCATATTTAAAATTAAAGTATTCTTCTTCTAAATTAAATAAATGTCCATCTATTAGTATTTCTTTATCACTTAATAGGACAATTTTATTTTGTACTGGATTAATAATTATATCGTCATTAGCATTCATTACCATGGAACTATCTTTTTTTTCTACTAATAAAAGATGATCTTTTGCAGTTAAATTAATATGTGAATCACTTTTTAAATATGAAAATATCTCTTTTTCTTTATTAAATATTCTTACATATTTACTATTATTATCTATTATTCTATAAAAATATTTATTCAAAATATCTACTATATCGTGATAATCTGTAATCATATTTAATTTGTCATCCATTAATGCATATTTATCATTTAAATTTAATTTAAATATTCCATCACTATAACTTATATTATCATATAAATTATCTATCTTTTTTTGACCTTTTTTATCAATAATACTAACTCTACCATTTAAATCTGTCTTAATTAAAGTATCACTATTAACCTCTTTTAATGAGGTTGCTTCAGTATTAATAACTTCATAATTATTATTAATAAACATATTATGATATCTATTTTCTTCACTATATACAAATATAAAATTATCACTAACAAAGGTACGAAAATTATTTAAATCAGATAATTCAAAAACACCATCTATTTTTAAACTTTTTTCTCCTTCAATTAAATATTTATCTTGAAATAATTTACATAAATCGCTTTTTTTTAAAGCAAAAATGTCATAATTTCGAGGATTGATATATACAGTTTTATTAGATATATAACTATTATTATATAACTCTAAAAGAGTATCATAATAAGTAGTTCCTTTATATTCTTTAAGTAATTTATTATTTGAATCATATACATATACTTTATTTTTTTTATATTCTACTTTAATTAGTAATTCTAAATCAGAATTATATATATGCGTAATATGATTATCAGAAATATAAATCAAATCATCTTTTGGTAGTATATAATCACTTTTTTTTAATTCATTTAACGAAAAATCAAATAAAGCTTTTCCTGTATAACTAATTAAAGAGCTACATAGTAAATATTTATCAAAAACAACTTTTACCTCTGGAAAATCCTTGTTTATTTTACCATTAATCCTACTTATAATCTTTTTATTCATCGAATATAAATTTTTAGCTATAATTATATTATCATTACTGAAAACTACTTCATCTTGATCAAGACTTTGAGTTAAATCGCTATTAATTATTTTCTTATTATTATCTATTTTTATTTTTTCGTATATCATAAAATCTCCATAACCATTAATTACTTTTTTTCTTTTTTATTATTTTATTATCAATAGAATCTAAATCAATTTTTTCTAATTCTTTAATTCTATTTTCCATATATTCAATCTCTTTGTTTAAATTACTTTGATATTTCATTATTTCATTAATATATTCTTCTCTTTTATTTATATCAGTAAACTGTTTTATAATTTTATTGTACTTATTTTCTATCAATAAATTATACTTGATATCAAAGTTTAAATATTCTACTGATAAATCTATAATATGATTATTTATTACAACTTTATTTTTATCTATAACATATATTCTATCTTCAATTTGTGGTACTAATTTTTCACCATTCTTAGTATACAAAGAATTTAAGAATTTTTTTGTATTATTTATAAGTATAATATAATCTCCTACAATATATGCATAATTATATTCTTCTTTAGTATCAATAATTTTACCATTACTGAATATAAATTTACATGTAGAGCTAATACTATCATTTAAGATTACTAAATCTTTAGATTCATCAAGTATTATTGAATTAGAATATCTGTTCCAAGTATTAACTATCTTTTTAATAGAATTATCAGAATCAACATAAAACAATTGATTATCTTTTTCTAACATTATTTTTTCATTTTTTATATAAGCTTTATCATATTCATCGGTAATAGTTTTACCCTTATGATTCACTAAATAATATTTATCATCTTTTTTTATATAAGCAATATCATTGATATATTTAGACATAAAGTCACATTCTATTACTACAGGTTCCAAATTATAAAATATAATATGATGTCTTTTATTAATATTTCTAAATGATATAATCTCATTATCATACCTGTAAATATAATATTCCTTTGTATCAAATTGATAAATTATTTTTTTATTATGAGTATAAATATAAACTATATTATCATCTTTTACACAAATTAAATTTTCATTAAATGGCATAATATAATTGTACTTTTCCTTTAATACATTTTTTCCTTTACTATTTTTTAATCCATACTTAGCTTTTTTATTATAAACTATATAAAATCCATCTTTATAATTAATAGAGTTATAACTAGCTTTGATTATTTCTTTTCCAAGAAAATCAACAACACCAACGTCATAGTTTTTTCGTACAATAAATCCTGATTGTGTATAATCAATATCTCTATAATTACATTTCAATATTTCATTACCCTTTATGTCAATTACACCTTTATTAAAAAAATCATCGTGTACAATTATGTATCCTTCTTCATAACCATAATATTTATTTTTTTTTATATCTAATATAGTATTTCCTTTTCTGTCTATTAGACGTTCACTACCGTTTTGACATCCTAGAAACATCGAATTATTCACCTTATAAATACTATCATAAATTTCATCTATTTTAATTGATGAATCAATATATCTAATACCCTTTAATTTAGTATTATTATTACTAATGATAATAATACCATCATGATAAGATTCAATAGTATAACTATCTAATTTAGGATAATTAGATAAATCAATAGAACAATATTTATAAATAGAAAAGGCAATTTTTTTAAGTTTTTTACTTTCTTCTATAGTCATATTTCCTACTTTCTTAAAACTGATTTTATTTTTTATAATTTATTTTTTAACCATAATTTCTTCTTCTTTACGTGGGCTATTTTTTTATTTTCAATTTCATTAATTTCTTTGATTATATCTTTTTCTTTAGCTTTTAATTCATCTATTTTTTTATCACAATCAGTATTTATTAATTCAATTTGATTGAGAAATTCACATAAATCATTCATATTATCAAAAGGGTATTTGAACTCTTTATTTTTATAATTAAATACTAATTCATACATATAATCAAATTTAATATATTCTAAGTCTAAATCAATTAGATGGTTTTCTACAATAATTTTATTATCATCTAATATATATATTCTTTCTTTACTTGATACTATTTGTTTAAAATATTTATCATATAATACATAATTATCACTTTTTACTACTGTCATATTATTCTTGTATTGAATAATATCTTCATTATTAGAAAATTCATGTATCTTATTACCATTTTTATCAAGTAATGTTTGAGTACTTGTATGTGCAATATAACACTCATCTAATTTAGAATATTTAATCTCATCATATATAAGTGGTAGTATAACTGATCCATCTTTATTAATAAGACCATAACTATTATAAATAGATACGATATATATACCGTTATTGGTATAGGTAATGCTGTGATATTTATTATTATTTGTTTTTAAATTAATTAATCCATAACAATCATTATCATATTTGAATATATCATTAGATAGCATTTCTTTTATACCAAAATCTTTAATATTATTTACATTATTATATTCATCAATTAAAACCATATCATAATTATTAATTGAACTATTAGTAATAGTAAGATAATTAACAAATGAATTTACATTTTTATTATCTAGTTTTTGTTTTCCTTTCCTATTAAGGTTATTAATATCATATATGTATATATTCTTATTATTATAATCTATTACATATTTCTCATTATCATTTAATTTATATATAACATTTTTATTAAAATCTGTTATTAAAGTTTTGCCTCTTTTTTCTATTATCATTTTATTATTATCTACTACAATTAATTTTTTACATTTTATGTTGGATATAGTAATTTGTAAATCATCATTAATAATACCCCATTTATTATTTATTTTAAATGCTGCGTGATGATTATTAAACTCGCTTATATAATCATACTTAACATCTATAACCTCTCTGCCAGTAGAATCAATAATACCATATTTAGGCTTTCTTTTAGTATCATCTTTAACAGGTGCATAATTATTAGAAAAATTATATATATATGAATATAATTTTGACTTTTTAAAACCATTGTTATCTAGTAATATCATGTTATTAAAAGCATCTATACCAACTTTAATATCAGAATAAAATTTAATTTTATGAATATTATTAATACGATAGTTTTCTTTATAAACATTATCCATTAAAAGATCATCATAAGGTATATCTAAAAAGAATCCATTTTTTATATACTTAAAAGAAGTACCATATGAATATGAAACTATAGTTTTCCCATTAATATCAATAATAGCATTAGAGTCATCCTCATTTTTTATCCAAATATATTTATCTTCTACTGAAGTAATTTTACCATTTTTAATCTTTTTTAAATTATCTAGGTTTAATTTTTTTTCAATTCTATAATTCACAATTATGCTCCTTTTTACTTCTTTAATAGCTTTTGATATCCATTATTGATAAAATCTGATTTATTATCTATATTATTAATTTCTGATTTTAAAAACTTTTCAAAATATATATGAAATCTTCTTCTTTCTTTTTCAGTAGAAAAACTATATTGATATAAAGAATTATCAATATTTATATTTAAGATATAATCAATATTTATATACTCATTATTTAAATCAACTAATTTATTATCTATAATTAATTTACTGTCATTAATAATTATTATTTCATACTCTCCTTTTGGAATAATTGTCATACCAAAAGTATCAGTAATTTCTACAAGATCATTCTTATATTTCCATAAAAGCAAATTATGAACTTTTTTTACTTTTATATTTCCTTTTCTTTTGGTAAGTTCATTAAAATCATTATCATATAATATAGTTGTATTATTTTTTGTAACAATATAATTATCATCTAAATTATAAATATTATTTTTTTTATCTATGGAGTATTTACACTTACCATCTTTTTTTATTATTTCAATTCTATCTTTAGTAGTATTGATATAATCATTATTAGATAAAATATTAACACCATGACTACCTGGAAACAAATTTATTAAATTGCCATCTTTATCAATTATAGCATTAATAAATTCATCTATAATTAAATAGTTATCTCCTAATCTAAATATATATCTAATATCTAAATCAGATAAAACATGATCGATAATTACACCATTTGCATCTATAAGCTTATGTATTCCATTATAGCTAATTATTGCATGATCATTTTTATATTCTGAAATAGTATCTGCCTTTATATTAGTTTTTTTTATAACTTTCCCTTGATAATCTATAATTAATAATTTATTTAAATTATTTATAGCCATAATCCTATTATCGTCGATTATTGATAAACCTTTATACTTATGTTTTATTAATTCATCTCCATTTTTATTTATAATGGAAAAATATTTTCTATTTCTAAATATTTCCTCTTTATATTTTGAAGTTATGGCAATAGTATTTTTAAATTCTGATATACTATTTTCTCTTAATGCCTTTACTATATTTAAATTCATATCAAGAAAAACATAATTTAGTGGTTCTTTTACAACAATTAAATCATCATATATTTTAACAGAATCAATTCTCATATTCCTATATTCATTTCTACTAGATGCATCTATAATTATATTATCGTAAAAATATCTACCAAAGAAATAAGAACCTGTTAAACATTCTAAATCTTTGTAAATAAAATCTATAATTATACAATTATTTAAATTAACTATTCCTTCTTTATTATTATTTTTTACAATAAATAATCCATTTGCATAATCTATTACATCATCATACATAGGTTTAATTATTTCATTACCATTTATATCAATTACACCTCTTTTTGAATCTTTTTCAACAACTAATTTATCTTTAATTGATTTAACTATTTTAAAGTCTGTAATTTTTTTTCCGTCAATACGATTTATATATTCATATTTATACATAATACCCCCTAATAAATAATTAAATATTGTGCTTTATTATATTATAATTATTAAAAAAAAGCAAAGAAAAATCTTTACTTATTTAGTTTTTTTATATGTTTTTTCATCTTGCATATTTTCCATTAAATACTTACAATTATTAATCATTGTATTTAATACTATTTCTCTTCTTTCATCTGATGAGAAAGAATATGTATAAGTTTTATCTAATTGCATTATTATTTGATAATCTATTTCTATATTTAAAAACTCTTGATTTAAATTTACTAAACAGTTGTTAATTAGTATTTGATTATTATTTATTATTAATATTTTATTATCTACTTTTGGAATAATTATAACACCTTGTTTATCTAATAGAATATATTTACCATAATCTTCAATAACTAACAGTTCGTCTTTTTCATCTACAAGATTAATCCTATGATTTACTTGATATATTATTTTACCTAAACTATTAAAAATGTAATATCCATTTGTAGTTTCTGCCTGATAAATATTATTACTTAAACGTATAATATTAGTACAATCATCAGGAATAATACTTTGAATATTTTTATCAAATACTTTATATTCAGCAACATATAGGTTATCACTTAATAATTTTATGTGCTTACAATCATTAAGCAAAGTATTCCCTTCAATATTCATAAGTTTATAAGTTCTATTATTATAATTTCTAATAATTATTTTATCATTTTTAAATGAAGTAATTTCTTCATATTTATTAATTTTAAATGAAAATTCATCTTTATTATTTTTTAATGCTATATAATTTTTATTATTCTTAGAAAGTAGCATATTACCATTAGAATGATATCTATAATTAGACTTTAAATAGATTGTATTTTTTAAAATACCACTTTTATCAATTATTTTAATAATATTATCTTTAGCTACCAGAAAATCATCATTAATTATATCAACTAAAATGCCTGTTGTAGAAAATATTTCATCTCCATTTAGATTATAAATATATCTTTTAAATAAATTTGTTTTTATTAAATATTTTTCTTTAAATATGCTATAAGTACTATCTGAACGGGATAACTTTCTAATAACTTTCCCTTCATAATTTACAATACAAGTTTTAGCTTTTGATGTTATTTTAAATAATCCGCCACCAAGATAATATATAAAATCTATATCATAAAACTTTTTAAATGTATTAATAACACCTATTCCGTTATTATTTATTAAGTCTTTATAATTACAAATGGAAATATTATAATCTTTAATATATTGAAGATTGTAATATAATGGATTAATTATTACATTACCATTTTTATCTATTAAGCCTTTTTTTCCGTCTAGTTCAACCTTAGCACAATTACCTTGAAAATCATCTATTTCATCATATATTGCTTCTTTGATTATTTTACCATTTATATCTATTAATCCTATTTTATTATCTTTCTTATAATAAAGAATATTGTTTGATATTTTAAATACATCTAACTCTGTTATTTTTTTATAATTTCTAGTATTAACTACTTCTCTTTTTTCAAAATTCATATTTCACCTATTTATATATATTATCTTACTTAACTTTAGACTTTTGAAAAATATCCCTTGAATTATTTAACAATTCTAAAGATTCGTTTTTTAAATTTTCATCTAATTTCTGTTTAGCTTTTTTTGTTTCTTTACTTAACTGTTCTATTTTATTAACTACGCGTTCTTGAAAGTATTCTTTATAAGCCATTCTCTCTTCTTCACTTTTGAATGATTCTATAAATATTTTATTATTATATTTTATCTCTAGTTTATAAATAATATTTAAATCAAAATATTCATTGCTTAAATTAATAATTGTATTATTAACAATTACTCTTTTATTATCTAAAAAACACATATCACAATTTATTTGTGGAATAATATTGTTACCATATATATCTGTTAATTCTTTCCCATCCAAATAGTTCCATATAACGTAATTATCTAGAATATCACATGATACAACACTTTTTTTACGTGATAATTCTATTCCAGATGAATTAATTAAAATAATTTCATTACGCAGTGGACTGGTATATTTTTCTAGTTTATATCCAAAGGAAGTTTCAGTCATATTATAATCTTCTATATTAAAGATTATTTTTCCTGTATTTGTTGTAACTATAATCTTATTTCCTATTCTCAAACAATAATTACCATTTTTAAATAATCCGATTGAATCATATAATATATCCGTAATTAAATTACCATTACTATCGATAATACCATATTTTCCGTTTAAAAAAACGCGATAATTACCATCACTTAATCTTCCTATCCAATCATAAGTATTTTCAACTATAGTAAGACCATTACTGTCGATTATACCATCTTTGTCATTTAGACTACAGATTGCTTTATCATTTTCAAAAATCCCAATTTCGCTATAATTAATGTTTATCTTTTTTAATGTTTTCTCTTCTAAATTAATAATTCTTACTCTATCTTTCTTATCTATAACCATTAATCTATTATTATCAATTATAGAAATAGATTTATATTTTGGTTTAATTAATTCGTTACCTTCTTCATCAATTATTCCATATATATCTCCTAATTTATTTGAATTACTTTTTTTTAAACTACGTACTTTTAAAAGACCATTTGTTGGTTTATCAATATTTAAATAATTTTTAGAAATAGGATTAAAATTTTTATCACATAATTTTTTTGTTCTATATATTTCTTTCATTATTATACTATTATCATTATATATAATATAATCAAGATTAGTTCCTTCGTATAATATTTTCCCTGTTGTATCAATTATATGATAATCAATTTTACCCATATATGGACTGGCTTTATAATATCCACTATGTATATATGCTATATGATAGTAAGTAGGAGGTATGATGATATCGCCATATTTATTAATAAGGCCATAAAGCATATTACTTTTAAATACAGCAATTCCATTATTAAAGTCTGATATATACTCATATTTTGGATTAATAGTAACATTTTTTTCAATATTAATAAATCCATAAGAATGACTATCCATAATTATTATAATACCTTCACTTATCTTTGAAATATTATAGTTAGTTATTTTTTTATTATTAATTTCATTATAAAACTTATAATTAACACTAATATCCATACTATAACCATCTTTCTAATGATTTTATCATTTTCTTATTTTCTTCATCTTCAATGTAATCTTCATAAGACATCATAGAAATTTTTTCTAGATAATCATCTAATTCTTTCTCTTTTTTCTCTTTTTCTTGATACCAAGATTTTACTTTATTTATATATTCTTCACATTTTAATTTCGTATCAAATGAAAGTTCGTTATATATATTATCATAATTTATATCGACTTTATACTTATAGTTAAAATTTAAATATTCACAATTTAAATTAATGATATGATTATCAATAATTAATGTTTTATTACTTAATAAAAATATTTTTTTGTTTAAAAGAGGAATTATTATTTCTCCTTTTAAATTACATACCATATAATATAAACTACGATTCCAATGATATGATAAAACTACATAATTATCATTTTTATCTATTACTTTATATAGACCATCTAATTTATTCATAATACCATCTTTAGAAATAAAATATGTATTTAAATCATCTTGAGCAATAACGGATTCATCAGTTATTTTTTCTACTGATTTATATCTAGAATAATCAATCCATTCTTCTTTGTTTATGCAAGATGTATCAACTTCATCAGCTGAGACTATACCTTGATCTTCATAGAGGTATTCCTCTACATCGTCACGGTCATTATATATAATAAATCGATTTTTTCTATCATCATACAAAATATAGTAATAATCCTTATCAATTATATCTTCACCCTTATTGTTAATTAGAGTATATCTATCATTTTTCATTAGTGCAATGGCAATATTAAAATGAAACTCTCTAACATATTTTACTTGAGGAAGAGTTACATAATTTTTACCACCATCAGTTACAAGTTCAATACAATCTTTATTAGTGTTTTGTATCACAATAATATCACTTTCTGGATAAACATATGTATCCATATATGGTAAAATAAGTATCTTCTTACCATTTTTATCTATTATATATTTAAAAAATTTACCTTTATTTACTAAAAATCTATCATCATTTAAATATTTAATATCATCATATTTATCTTTGGTTAAAAATTTATCTTTAGATAAGATTCCTGATTTTTCACTATAATTTTCATAATATTTATATAAATTATTACCTAAAAAATCATAATGATATTTTTTATTATCGATAATAATGTTTCCATCTATATCAATTATGCATTCAATATTACCAACAGAAACAATAAATGAATTATCACTTCTTTTAATAGAATAATATTTTGGTTCTACTAATTCTTTACCATTATCATCAATAATTCCATAAAAATTATTTTCATTTCTAACAATTGCTCTTTTATTTTTAAATGTGTAAATTTCTTTATATTTAGGTTCTAATATTTCATAACCATTTTTATCTAATAATCCCTTTTTATAACCTTTACTAGTTAAATAATAATCATCAAATTCAACAACTCTAGAAAAAACGGGTTTTATTAATACTTTTCCATTTAAATCAGCAATTCCTACTAAATTATTAGAATCTTTTATTTCTATAAAATTATCATGCACTTTTTTTACTTTATACTCTATTAAATTATCATTATCAAAAATAATTTCGTTATAAATTATATACTTCATATTATCACTTTCTTAATCTTTTTTCTGAATCATTTATATCATCTACTACATCTAATATTTCAAAATCTGTTATTTTAAATCCTGCTATTTCATTTATTTCTTCAAACATTACAATCATTTTTTAAATAATCTCTCATAAAATTTTTTATTATTTTTCGATTTTACCATTTGCTTTTCAGTAGTATTTGGTACTATATCTTTATCAAAGCTATCTAAAAAATTAGTAATATTTTTTTCATATTCATAGTCTTCAACTTTAAAGTGTGCTGATCTATAATGATAATTTCTTTCTAAGATATATTTATATTTTAATTTACAAACAATAATATCATCTGAAATAAAATTTACATCTTCTTCTTCTTTTGCACATTTTAAATCTTCATCATCTAAAACAACTAACGTCATAGAGTCTATAAGATGTTTTTCGTATTTCATTACATTAAAATAAAAATATTTAGCATGAGCAAATAAACCTTTAGAATTTCTAATATTAATGTTTCTTAGAATACAATTATCAAGTGAATCAGTAAAAGATGCACCTATTATAGTTACATTTGATAAATCTTTATTTAAAACTTTTTGCGGATTTATTAATACATCTTTACAATCAACTAAATGTATAGCACTAATATCATAAGAATCAAAATTACCTGTAAATTTGACAGATTGAAAGTGACAATTATGAAGAGAATTATTTTTAAGTAGATTTAAATTTATTAATGCGTTTTCACAGTTTTCAATTCTAATTGATGTAATATCGCAATTATCAAAATTACCTGTAAATTTAATATCAGAAAAATAGCATCCTTTTAATTCTTTATTTCGTATTTTTTGAGGATTAATTTTTATATTCTTACCTTTAATATCTTTACAATCAGTAATTTGTACATTATTTAATATGAAATTATCAAGTGATCCATTAATTATACAATCTGAAAATATTAAATCAGTTAATTCTTTTTTATATAGCTTATCAAAGTCAATTACTATATTATTTTTCCTCATAAAAGCTATTGAATCTTGATCAATTATTAATCTATCATAGTTAAAATTGCTTAAATCAATATTGTTGATATAAAAACCAATTTTTCTAAATTTATATACTGGTATTTTGTATTCGTTATATGTATCAAATACATATTCACAATCCATAATCAAGTTTCTTAGAAAATCATTACTTAACTTTAATATTACATTTCTATTTTCAAGTTGTGATTGTAAGTAAGCTAAAAATTCTATTTTATCATCTGTTATATATTTTAATAATTCTAATTCTTCTCCACTGGTTAATTCTATTACTTCCATCTTTACTCTCCTATAATTATTAATTTAATTATTTTCTTTTAAAAATATCAAAAAGAGTTTTCTTTTTTACTTTTTCTTTATTTTTCTTTTCTTCTTTATTTATGGGTGCAAAAACATCATTCAAAGAATTATCCATCTCTGTTTGAATTGTTTGATAACGACATTCTTTGAACTTATTAATTTGCATAAGTTTAATTTGATATTTTAAATTACATATAATTGTTGTAGTATTATCAATATTTAGATGGTGCTTATTGCTTAATAAATGAAATATTCCGCTTTCATTTTTTACATAAATTACTAATGAACTACAGTTTATAACACCATCATAATAATAGCCTTCTGTAATTCTAAAGTGTTCTGCATCAACGAATATATTATCGACATTTTTTAAAGAAACATTTGTTATATTACAATCATTAATAGAATCTGTAAAAGTAGCACCTTCTATTATTGCACCTTTTAATTTTTTATCTTTTATTTTTTGAGGATTAATACTCACATTTTTACAATTTTTAATAGTTATGTCTTCAATATCACAATCATCAAAGTTACCTAAAAATTCTACATTTTCAAGTTTACAGCAACGTAAATCTTTATTTTCTACATTCTGTGGATTAATTAATACATTTTCACAATTTTTAATATTGATTCCTGAAATATTACATTCATCAAAATTATCAGTAAATTTAACTCCATCAAATTCACAAGAAATGAAACTATTTTTTTGTAATTTCTTAGGATTTATTATTACATTTTCACAATTACTAATACTAATTCCTACTATATTACAATCATCAAAACTATCTGTAAATATTACATCTTTAAATATACATTGTTCCAAATTTCTATCTTTAATAGTTTGTGGATTTATTTTTATCTTATTACCATTTATATCTAAATTATTTTTAAATATTGCGTTATCTATTTTATAATTATCAAATGAACCTTTAAATATAAATCCATCAAATTCATAGTATGATAAATCTTTATTATATATTTGATTTAAGTCAATAGGAACATTATATTTTTTTAACAATGATTTATTATTATCGTTTAACTTTAAATTATGATATTCTAGGTTTTTAAAGTCTAAATATTTGCATAACTCTCTTAATACATTATCATCATTAATATACCTAAATGAATCTGCAAATTCTTTATATTCACTATTATCTGTAGATATTTCTTCACTTTCTATCAATAACTCTCTCATAAGTGTTGAACTTAAACTAAGTTTAATATCTTTTTTATTAACTAATTTATTCAAAAGCCTAAGTAAAAACTCTTCTCTATCATTTTTTAAGTATTGCAACCAATCATTTTCTTGAGTTTCAGTTAATTTTATTATCTGCATAATTACCTCCTTTTGAAAACATCAAATAAACTTTTCTTTTTCTCTTTAGGACTATCTAGAATATCATCATGATCTAAATCAACTACAGTGCCTAGAGCACTTAATATATCATCATCCATAGTAGAATTTAGTATTTCATATTTTATATCCATTTTATCATTGAAAAAAGTAAAATATTTTCTTTGTTTTAGATTACAAACAATCGTTGCCCCTGAAAATCTTTGACGAAGATAACACCAATCATATGCATCTTTTATCATTTCAAATTGTTTATCATTTTTTATTAGTATTTTTATACTATTAAAACGAATATTATCATCAGGGTCATTAAATTTTTTACTATATTCTAAATATGCATTTTCTACATTATCTAATTGCATATTGACAATATCACAATTATCTAGAGAATCTGTAAATTTAGCATTACTAATCTTACAACCATAAAGTGATGCATCTTTTATCTTTTTAGGATTTATAATTACACTTTCATTATTTTTTAAATCAATACCTTTAATATTGCACCCATCAAAATTATCTGTAAAAATAACATTTCTAATAATGCTTGAAGATAAGTCCTTATTAAAAACAGTTTGTGGATTTATCTTAATTTTATTACCATTTATATCAGTATTATTAATAATCGTAGTATTATTTAATTTAAATCCGTCAAAAGAACCTGATATTTTTAATGACTCAATCCTGCGACAGGATAAATCTTTACTATATAAATTATTTAAATCAAGTACTATTTTACAATCACTCATTATTTTTAAAGCATTATTATCTAATTTTAAATTATGATATTTAAAATCAGTTAAATCAAATTTGCTTAAAATATAATTAATTAGTGAATAATCCATACGATCATACTTTAAAAATGTGTAATAAAATTCTTTGTATTCATTATTATCAGTTTCTATATTATGACAATCTAAAAAAAGAGAAGTTAATAAATTATTACTTGCTTTAATCTTGATATTATTATCTTTTTGTTCAAGTATCCTATATAATCTATATAAAAACTCTTCTCTATCACTTTTTATATCTTCTAGCCATTTTTCTTCATCTTGCTTAGATAACTTTATTATCCTCATAATTAATCCCTGTTCCTTCTAAAAAGACTCTTCTTTTTTGTTTTCTCTTTTTTATCACTATTAAACTTCAAAGTATCCTCTAATACATCATCAACAACTAAATTTATAGTTCTAAAATTTATATCATCATAATCTATTTCATTTTCTTCAAATAAATAAATAAGTTTATTTTTGATATCTGAATTACAAGTAATGATTGAACCAGCAAAATCATTATCAGATAAATGCGGAATATAAGATTTTAATATATTATAACCTATATCATTATTAACAATAATATTAATATCTTCAAAGTCAATAAAATTAGAGAAATGATGAAAAGATAAATTTTCAGCATTTACAAAAGCACCAAATACATCATATAATTCAATATTATCAATATTACAATTATCTAGTGAATCTATAAATTTAGCATTAAAAATATTACAATTACTTAAATTTTTATATTTTACTTTTTGTGGATTAATAATTACGCCCTTAGACTCACTAATATATATGCTTGAAATATTACAATCATCAAAACTATCTAAAAATTCTACATTACTTATCTTACATTCATAAAAATTCTTATCTAATATTTTTTGTGGGTTAATTTTTATCATATCTCCAGATTTAGTTTTATTGTCTTTTATAGTAGCACCTTTAATTATATATCCATCGAATGATCCTTCTATAATACAATTTTCTATTTCTAAATATTCAATATTTTTATCATATATTTTATCTAAATCTATTACAATGCCATTTTCTTGCATAATATCGATTGCATTTTGATTAAGAACTAAATTATCATATTTAAACTTATCTAGCTTTATAAACCTGCATAAGTTAATTATTGTATCTTTAATATATGCATCATCTATAAATTTATATTTATAAGTTATATATTCATTATTTTTATCTCTTACTTCTATTTTATCTAATAAAAGTTCTGTAATTAAATTGTTACTAATGACTAAATCAATAGCTTCTTTATACTCTAGATGTTCATATAATTTAAAAATAAATTCTCTTTTATTTTTTTTTATTAATTCTAACCATTTTTCTTCATCCTTTTTAGATAATTTTATCTTTTTCATTTAATATCTCCTTATAACTAGTTTTTTCTCTTTAGTATCAAAATCTAATTGTTCTTGCTCATTTAAAAATTTTTCTAAATTAACATTTTTACATAAATCCATAAAATAATTTTCAATATCACCACTTGAGTTTGCAAATGTATCTGCTGATGGAATAATTATTTTTTTACTATTCTTATCATCTTTAATAAATTCTTCTAAATCAACTACATATCCATAATTTTCGTAAACATTTATATATGGTGTAACTTCTTTTAATCGGAAGATAATTCTTCTTGGAAAAGATGGATGACACATTGGAAAATAACTAGTTACGGCATCTATTTTTTCATTATCGTTTTTTATTTTTACATTGACATATGTATACTCATTATCAACTTGAGATAATGATATTAAATTAAATGATACTATGTATCCTAATTTTTCTAATAATTTAACAAGTTGTATTGAGCATATTCCTCTTTTTAATATTATAGACTGCTTAGTTATTGCTTTTATTGATACATTATAATATACATCTATTATTCCTTTTGGAGTAAATCGTTTAAGTGAATACATAGATTTAGGATTACCTCTTAGAAATTTTTGAACGTTTGGTCTTATTCCATATACATTTTCTATAATGGATCTATCTTTAGTTAAATCTGGTAATCTTGCTTCAAGATCATTACTGATATTTAAAAATTCTTTAATACTATCTGGCGATATTCCAAATTTACAAAGATTTAGTGCCTCATCAAAATTATTTGTTTGAAAAAATTTATAATTTTTATCAGTACTTGCTAAAGAAGTAAAACATTTTTTATTTATCGGAGTTTTTTCTATATAACTAGCAAGTTCTGTTAAACCATTAAATTCATAATTATAAATTATTTTATCTTCGTTTTTTTCTATTTTAAAAGTCATATTATAAACTCTTTACTTTCTTTTTAAATTCTTCATATTTAGAATTATTTTTTATATTTTGATCCATAGTACTTATAATAGCATTTAATGTATCTAGTGGCATATTTCTTATTAAAATATAATCAACAATATCAGTCCAATTAAAAAGTCCACCTTCCATAAATTTTTTAATACGTCTTAAATCTGTAGTAGTTAATATTTCATCACTACCTCTTTGTTGTAAAGCTAAATTATAATATTTTACAATATCTAATATATCAGGATAGTTTGAAAGAATTCTTTCGTTTAATTTTTCATCATAATCAAATTTTAATCTTGTAAATCTTTTTAAAGTTGCTTTATCTAACTTTTCACGTGCAACATAATTTCTATCCTGGCCATCTCCCCAAGTATTTGATGTTGCAACGACTGTAAAGTTAGGATGTGGATATACTTCTTCTCCATTTGGGAATATATATGGTCTATACCCTGAACCATCTATTACTTTATGTAATTCTATTAATGCTTTAGATTCACTATTATCTATCTCGTCAAATAGACAAATTCCACCATTTTTTAAAGCATCATAAAATGGAGTTTTTACAAAGTTACCGTTAGCATCATTGTATCCCCTAATTATTGTATACTCATCACTAACAAAACCTAAATCATATAATCTTAAATTTAATATTCCTGATATTTGTTTAAATATATATGTTTTACCACAACCAGTAGGTCCTACTAACATAACTGGTTCTTTATCTAATACAAATTTTAAAACATCATCAAATACTTTATGAAAATACATATTACTTACCTTTAATTTATTTTTAATTTCATTGTATTTGTTTCCATCTAAAATAATATTAGCCGTATAAGTTTTAACAGGCTTAGTATCATTACTACTTATATTAATACTTTTAACATCGCTTATAGATGCTTTTTTAACACCTTTTTTTACTGCTTTTTCACTTAATAATTCTAAGTAATGTTCCCCTAGTTTTTCTATTTTATCTTTTGCATCAGATGTAACTTGTAAACTATTATTTTTAGCATCTTCCATTATTTTAGTAATACTATTATATTTTTCTTCAAATGTTTTAGTTCTGTCACTAATTAATTCTTTAATTCTTTTTTCTATTTCTATAGTTAAGTTAATCATTTTAACATTTATTTTAGATACTTTAGAATCAAGTGCATTAATCTCTTTAGTTGTATTATCTATCTTTTTATTTAATTCAAATAATTTTTCTTCATCAATATTAGAATATATTCCAGCCTGCATCTTATCATTTTGAATTTCTTTGGCTATTAATTCAATTATATTATCTTTATCAAGTGAATTTTCATACAATGATAAAGATATATTAATAACACGAACTTGAAATGCAGTTTCATCAACATAATATGGTCTAGCTTTTACCATATAACTATTAATAACATTTATAAATTCATCGCTATAACCTTTTTTTATAAATGAAGAAGCTAAGTTTACACTAATAGATTTATCATTGAATAAATCGACAATACTTTTAAATGTATTAACAAATTTTTTATCTTTACATTTATCTAACGATTTAATGAATAAATCGATATCTTTTTGTTCTGAAGATAATAAAGTTGCATCATAAAATAATTTTACATTTTCAATAATATTACTATTATCTTTCAGTAAATTAGCCATAATTCTAAATATTTTTATCAAATCTTCTTCACTTATCAATGAAAAATCATATATATAATTTTTTGATTCTATATAATTAATTAACTTATTATATGGTTCTTCCTTACCATAATCACTAATTATTTCTTTTTTTAACAATTCAATTTTATCATCATCTTTTTTATTAAATGCGTCTAATAGGCCCACTATTATCCCCCCTATTTTTAATTTCTTCTATACTATCATAATTACTTATATCAAAATCATTTAAATTATTTCCATCAAATATTTTGTATAAGTATTTATTATTAGTAAAGTTATATTCTTGAATTAGTTTTTCATTATTTAAATTGATTATATTATAAATTCTTTTATCAATTATTGTAGGTATAAAAAGCATATCATCATATTTCATATAACCTTCTACTTTAGTATAAATTATATTTATAAAGTTATCTTCAAACACTATATGACAGAAGTTTCTTAAAATATGCATATCTTTTTTTGATTCACTTTTTAATAAATAACTTTTTTTATTTGTCTTAATACAATTATCAAAACTAATACCTATTATTGGATTTATAATATCATTTAATCTCTTTATATCATTAACTTTATTTTCTATTCGATTATAATATACTGTAACATTATCTTGATCTATTATCTCTTCTATAAAATCATTTTCAATATCACTATATATCTTACCTTCAATATCCGCATTTTCTACTTTCCAATTTGTAACTACATATTCATTATTAATTAATATAGTCCCATTTACAGTTATTCCCTTACCATTAATTCCACCAATTTTAAATAATACCTTATCGTTCATTTTATTTAAATACAAAGAAACAATATGTTGTTCATCACCTACATTATATGTAGCAACATATTTGTTTCGATAACCAATTATATTTGTATTTGTAATATTATCATGTATTATTTTTAAAATTGATTCTAAAGCCTGTATTACATATGATTTAATAATTTCTATATCAAACTTAGATGTATTAATAGGAAAAATATTTTTTGTAGTATAGTTATTATTATCTATACTATTATTAATATTATAATTTTCTATTATCTCTTTTGAAAAATCACTAAAGAAAGTAATTGGATATTTATCCTTTTCTTTATTGTATACTTCTTTTATCTTATTTAAAAAATATGAAAAATACGGACTTTTATAATCAAATGTTAGTTTTTGCTTATTTCCATATACAATTTCTATAGCAAGTGACTTATCTAGCGTGCTGTAATCTTTAGAATCAATTGTGTAACAATAAATAAGGCGTAAATGGCTAATTCTCATGATTTTTATTAATTGATTATCTAACATTTTATCACCAGTTAAATTGTCTTTTTCTTTTGGTATCCAGCTTCATCAAAACTATTTACGCTTGATTCTATCATTGGAGTGCTTTTTAAATTAGGATTTGAAAATCTAGCTATAGAATCACTATATTTTTGCATATTAGCAGATATTAAATCTAAAGTTTTACTACGTCTATCTAACATTTCACTATGACGCATATCAGAGCTTTCAATTAATTCTACACCTTTTTTTAACATGTCATTAATTGTTTTAAATGTCTTATCCTCAATAAAGTTTTCACATGTTAATTTGTTAATTCTTTCAATATTATCAGAAATTTGTTTAGCACTATTTTCTATAGAACTATTAATAGCCTTTTTAATTCCATCTAATTGATCAACATCATCTTTTTGTCTTTTGGTGCTAATAATTAAAGCACCTTGACCACGTACAGTAGACATATAACGTCTAATGAAAGCATCTTGACGGGTTACTACTTCCATAGTACCTCTATTTACCATTTCAAATTCTAATATTTCATTTTGATAAGAAGCAAGACACTCTTTTAATTCTACAAGTACACTTTTAAAGAATTCAATATTAGCTTTTAATAATTTTAAGTTAGTACTATCTAAGTTACTATCATTTTCAGCTAATTTTTGAATAACCTCTTTATCAAAGGATTCAATATCTTCATATCCAATATTAATAACTTCTTCAAGTTCTTGAGTATATTGTTTAAAAACAAGTACAAATTGTTTTGTCTTATCAACATTTTTAATATTTGCATTTCTTCTTTGTGCAATATCATAAGAAATAGAGTCAATATTTTCTATAAAGCTACGATATAAATCACCATAGGTTTTTACATTAGATTGCATTTTTTCTTCTATTTTAAATAGACTGTTAATTCCTTTCATTAAGAAATTCTTATTTAATGCTTTCTTTGTTCTTTCAGCTTCTTTTTTCTTCTTTTCATTTTCTTCTACTGTTTCAAAGAAATCAATTTTCTTTATTTTTTCAGTCATATCAAAATCAATTTCATATTCATCATCCATAGTAGAAAAATCATCTTTTAATCTATCGATTTTCTCAAGTACACTTTTACCATAATTCATAATTGTAGTTGGATCATATAAGTTTACTCTTTCAAATTTATCATTACTATTCTTACCATTAAAAATTTCTATCTCACTCACTTTAAAACCTCCCTCTTTATTTCCTATAAAGTAAATTTAAGAAAATTTCGTATAGCGAGTGCTATTATATTGTAAAAATTTATAATTGTCAAATTAATATATAAAAAAAGAGAAAAAATTCTCTATTCAGTTATATTTAAAGCAAGTTTATCTTTAACAAGTTCAAATTCTTCATCATCTAATTTTTTAAAAGTAAATTTTCCTTTTTCTAAAGCTTCTTTCATTAATACATAGTTTGGTTCTTTATTAGTTAATGATTTAAAGTAAAAGTATCTATTATCATTATAGTTTAATATTTTTACTATTACATATTCACTATTATTATCAAAACGTACTATATCTTGTTCTTCTAATTTCATATTATATTGTTTTTCCTCCTCTATTTAATTCATTTGTTAAATCATTTGAATCATCTTGTATTGCTTTTATGCCCTCTAATATTATTTTTCTTGTTTCTGATTCTGTTTCTAAATCTCCTAAATGAGGAACATCTGCTTCTATAACTTTTTGATTTAATACCTCAGCTAGTTCTATTGCTTCATATGAATTATTAAGCATTATATTTACTCTTTCTATTAATCCTTGAGCTTCTTTTATAAAATCATCGTAATTAGATGAATTAACAGTTATACCGCTATATTTTTTTTCAAACTCATTTATGTCAGATAATAGTTTAGTATTCTCTTGCATCTCTTTATTTATATTATCAGCATTTTTAGGGTTATCTATTCCAAGCACATCGCTATCTTCTATTGATGACCACTCATATTGTTGAGTTGTACCAGGTATCCATTTAATATTTTCAAAAAATCTAAATATATTTGATGGCTCAACTTTTTCTGATGGTTCAATTGTTGGATCCGGAACCGTAGGATAGTTTATTGGTAATGGTTCAGTATTAGTAGTAGTTTCAGCTATTGTGTGCTCTGGTACTGGATCAGGAATATTTTTACTAACAGTATCACAACCCTTGATAATAATTGGAATTGCAACAATCGCTACAGCAACTCCTGCTGCAATTAATCCTTTTATCGAGTCTTTTTGTTCTTTCGTTTCCCATACTTCTTTTTTACAAACGCCAGTAACACTTACATATTTTTTATCTGCAAATCCATTGCTTATTATTCTTTTAGCTTGCTTATCTGTAACAATTATCTTTTCTTTTCCAATTGTTATTTCTATTTTATCATCAGATATTCTTTCAACAGATATATTTCTTCCAAACTCAAAAACAACTTCTCTTTCTGTTTTTCTTAATTTTCTTTCTGTTAGTAGTTTAAATTTTTCTATTAAAGTTACTGACATGATTTCGCCTTTTCTTATCTTATCTGCAATAATTGCATCATCTTCCATAGTACTTTCTTCTACTAATTCACCTTTTGATAATATTTCTCTAACTTTTTCTCTTTCTTTATCACTTAAATCTTTTAATTCTTTACCTTCCATATTTTCCTCCTATTTTATAATAATTTTATAATAATTGATTTTCTTTGTCAAAACAGATTTACACCACTATACATAATCAAGTCTACTTATATTAAGTATTATACCCATACTAGCCATACTTATAAGTAAGCTAGACCCACCATAGGATAGAAAAGGAAGCGTTACACCTGTTACAGGAATTAATCCAACAACTACCATTAAATTCATTATTGCTTGAAAGGAAAATTGAAATGTTATTCCAAAGGCCAAATACTTTGAAAACAAATTATTTGCTTTTAAGCTTATATTAAAACATGATATTATAATAACTAAAAATAAACTTACAATAATAATAACTCCAAGAAAGCCAAATTCTTCTGAAATAATGGAAAAAATAAAATCTGTTTGCGGTTCTGGTAAATAGAAATGTTTTTGAATTGAATTTCCAAAACCCATGCCAAATAAACCTGCTGGCCCTATTGCATACATGCTTTGAATTATTTGAAATCCACTACCTAACGGATCTTTCCAAGGATCGATAAATGATATAATTCGTGCTAATCTATATGGAGCAATTAATATTAAAATTACTACCCCAATTAAACCTATTAATCCTAATTTTAAAAAGAATTTTAAACTTACTCCACCTACAAATAATAGACCTATTATTGACATAACAAGTATGGTTCCTGTTCCAAAATCTGGCTGAAGCATTATTATAAAAAACATGATTAAGGAAATAATTAATATTGGTAATACTCCCTTTTTTATATTTTTAACTTCATTTTCATTATTTGATAAGTATTTTGATGTAAAAATTATTAATCCGATTTTTGCAGCCTCAGATGGCTGGATACCAAAAGGGCCAATACCAAACCAACTACGTGAACCATTTCTAATACTACCAATACCTGGTATTAATACTAATATTAATAATATAAAACAGGCTAATAATATTTTATTAGAATTTTTATAGTACCATGTGTATTTTATATTACTAAAAAAATATAATAATACTAGTCCAATTAAAAAAAATAATGATTGATTTTTTACATATTTTAATGAATCATTATATTTATAATCTGCCCAGATATTTGAAGCAGAATAAATCATAATAATTCCAAAAAGAGATATAACTATAATACTGATTAATAGTAATGTACTATATTTTTTCATAAATATGCCCCCAGTGATAAAGCTATTAAAGATGCAATTAATCCTATAATCCAAAACACTCTTACAATATCAATTTCCTTGTATCCTTTTTTTTCGAAGGAATGATGAATTGGAGTCATTAAAAAAATTCGTTTATGTGTTAATTTATAGTAAAATCTTTGAATAACACAAGTTAATGTTTCAATTACAAAAACAATTCCTATCAAAATTAGTAAGAATTCATATCTAGTTAGAATTGCAACAGCTCCAAGTGTTGCACCTAAAGCAAGAGAACCTGTATCTCCCATGAAAATTTTAGCTGGATTAACATTAAACATTAAAAAGCCAAATAATGAACCACTTATTATGAAGCAAGTATAAGCAATTTCTTTGTATCCTGATAACCATGGAGTATTATATGTAATAATACCAAATGTTATAAACGCTATTAAGGATAATCCTCCCGCCAGTCCATCTAAGCCATCGGTTAAGTTTACTGCATTACTACTTGCAACTAGGATAAATAATATAAAAATGCCATAATACCAAGTAACATTAAGTTTTATATTTAATGTACGTATCCAAATGAATGGTTCATTTGAAGCAGATAAAAATAGGTAAAAAAAGATAATTGCAATTATAATTTGCATTATAAGCTTACTTATTTCACTTAGCCCTTTGTTATTATTCTTCTTAACAATCAAATAATCATCTATAAAGCCTACTAATGAATAACTAAAAAAAGTAAACAGAATGATAAGCAAATTATATTTTAATGTAATCTTTTTTAATAAATACAGTATAACTATACATATTATTAAAGTAATTGAAAAAATTAAGCCTCCCATTGTCGGAGTATTATCTTTATCTTTATGTCTATCTAAATAAATACTAATTCTTTGATTAATTCTATTTTTACTTAACAATTTTATTATTATAATTCCTACAATAATTGATATTACATAAGAAAATAAAATAATTGTTATTATATTAGTTATATCTCTCATAATGCCTCCTATCTAATTTTATGCAAATAAAAAAATTTTAACTTTATTTAGTTAAAATTTATTCAATTTCTACATCAGATGCCTGTATATTTCTTTTAAATTTCTTCCAAATATAATTACCATTTTCATAGTTAAAAGTAAATTCATATTTATATGATCTGAAATAATTATTTAAAGCAGCATCTTTTGCTTCATTTAAAGTTTTATAATCTCCAATCTTATAATTCATATCCTTATCAATATATAAACTATAATCTTTTTCATTTTTTACTATCATAAGCGCTTCTGCACTCATATTAATAATGCTACCATTAGCTTCTACTTTATTCCAATTTACCATAATTATTCTATTATTTTCAGTATTATTTCTATACATAACCTGTTCAGTACTATTATATGATAGATTTGATATATTAACATTGCTAGTACATTCATCATCACTTAAAAAATTATAAGTATTCAATTCATTAGTAGAAAAGTTAATTGAAGCAGATTTACCAAGAATTTTCTTTACACTATTTAAAATATTACCTTTACTATACCCTTTAACATTTTGTACAATTTTATCCTTTTTAAAACTATCCATATCAAATAAAAGAGAAATCTTACAATTATCAGATATATTATTCATATCATCATATTCATCAAAAGATAGATAAAAGAAAGTATTAGATACTGTTTTTTTTATATTAGAATATTTATCTTTATGATTATTAATTAGAATTATAAAAAATATAAGAATTATAAGAATTATTATCGATATTATTATATATTTAATATTCCTATTTTTCATCTAAAACTCTCCTTTATCTGATTAAATTTATTTACATTTTTATTATAGTTACTTAAATATGTATTTTTAATTTGGGTATTTAAATTTTTTAATTCATTATTTACTTTAAAATTATGTGAGTCATATGACATTACATCTGCTAAGAATTCCCAATATGAATTACCATATGTATATGTATTTGAATATCTTAAGCAGTAATCATTATTACATTGTTTTTTGTTTCTATTATAATTATCTGAATATGTCTTAAATTGTTTATTATTATATTTATTATTACTTAAACTTGTACCAGTTATTTTTTCATTCATATAATCTATACTATGAGCAAACTCATGATTTACTACTCCCTTATAATAATTGGAATTAGCAGAGCCACCACATGCATATTTAGATTCCCTAATAGAAATATCATTTGATGCTATTTGGAATACTCCACAAGTATTTCCATGCATATCTAAATATGTTTTTTCTGAATATAAATATACATTGGTTGCAGCAAGATAAGAAGCACTTTTATTATTCATTTTATTCATTTCATTAACAACAGTATTTTTATCAGCTGTAGGGAATGTAGACTCATAATATATATTTGTTGACCCTACTTTAGAATAATTCATATTAAGATTATTTATATAATCTGTTTTACAAACTATATTCCCCCCTATTGCATCAGTTACAACTACTTGGGCATTTCTATTATATTTTTGTCCAGTTACACTTGGAGATACATTTTTAGATGATGTACTATATGTTTTAAATAATTTATATGTTCCATCTTTGTTAGACGTGTACCAACTATATTGCAAATTTCTATCTAAATTAAATATAACATAAACTTTACTAATACCACTTTTTGCTTTTTGTCCATTAATTTGAAACGTATATTGTCTACTATTTTTTACATAATCATAAGAATAATTAAATGTTGGACATTTAGCATAAGTTCCTGTATTCCATTTCCAAGTAAGTGGTGGGGTATAACAATTTCTGCTTGTTGAATCATTTCCATAAACAACTATTTTTGCTTGATTAGAATAGTTTCCTTTATATAAATTATTTATAGTTATAGTTCTTTTAATATCACTTTGATATAATTCAAAATTTGCCCAATATCCAACATGATCATTTGTTGAATAATATATATCATATTTTCTTACATCACTTGTAGGGGTAATAGTCATTATTGTTTTAGACCCATCGCGATCATATTCTATTAAAGGACAGTTTAAAGATTTATCTTCTCCTTTGTTAACTACAGTAATCAAAGATTCATAACTCATTGAACCAATTTTTGCAGTTATCTTAGCGCTTCCCACTTTTTTAGCACTTACATTTCCTGAATTATCTACTGTTGCAACAGAAACATCGGAACTTGTCCATTTAACAAGTTTATTTATATTATCTAATTTTGTTGTAACATAAGCGTTTAATTTAAAGTTATCCCCTACTGTTAATGATTTAGAACTAGTATTAATAATTATTGAATCAGCATAATAATTGTAATGTTTTGTCTCATATGAATTTAGAAGATTTTGACAGTTAGAATCATTATATATCTCCCAAACTCCATACTGATCATATCCATTTATTGTAAGAGTTGGACTAAATTCTAATTTATTAGTTATTTCTTTACAAGATGGACTATTGTATACGTTTCCATCCTTTATAGTTTTCCATTTATAATAGAATTTTTTTGAACTATTAATTTCAAACTTTGAATTAAACTTTAATTCTGTATTCTTATCAACAATTGTATTTGTTATATTTTTATTATTAAGTGTATACTCAAAGCTTACAGCATCATTTACGACACTTAATGCTATATTATTTGTTATATTTCCTATTTTAGCAGATATTGTAACACTACCTTCTTTTAATCCTGTTACAACTCCATCTTTATTTATATCTGCAATACTTTTATTTGTGCTACTCCATATAACTAAATCACTTAAATTTTTTAAATTACTTCCACTTTTTACTGATAGTTTTAATGTATCTCCTTTTACAATTTTATTAGAGCTTGAATATACTTTAAATCCAGTTATTGGATTATACTTGTTTGTTTCAAAACTATTAATTATATTGGTACAAGCAGAATCATTATATATATTCCATTTAATATATTTGTTATTTTCATTAACCATTAAAGATGAAGTTTCCTCTAAATTATTTAAAATTGGTATACACTTAGAGGTTTTAACAGCTTTTTTATTTGCATATTCTATTTTCTTGTAATAAAATTTACCATTACCTTCAACCTTAAAATTAGATTTTATTTGTACTTTTGTATTCATAGCCAGTATATTAGATTGTTCCTTTAAATTAGTAACTTTATATTCTAAATCTACTGTACTTAGCTTTTCACGTGCTTTAATTATATCTGATTTATATTCTTTAACAATATTATCACAAGTAGCAGAATCAAAAGTTTTAAGTATCACGTATTCGCTTCCTGTATTTAGCGTAATTTTATAATTGTCAACTGTATTATTTTCAATAAGTTTACAATTACTTTCAATTATATTGTTTTTAGAATCTATATGATACCATTTATAGTATTTTTTACCTTTTCCGTCTACTTTAAAACTTGCATTAAATGTAACATCATCACCAATAAATAAATCATTTAAATTATTGCTTTTATCATTAGTTAATTTTACATCTACAATTGTATTATTTGATATCTCATTTTCAATTATTATTAAGTCCTCTTTATCGATATTTCCATCTTTATTGATATCTGCAATTTTTTTCTGTTTACTTGTAAATTTATAATAATTTGATAAATATTTTTTTAATATATCATAATCTACATCATCAATTTTTTGGTTTTCATTTATATCTCCATAAATAAAATCTACTCTAATTGCATCCTTTTCTTCAGTTAAAACACAATTATCTTTACTCTTGCTATAATTATACATTAATGGGCATAATTTATCTGTTCCTATTTTGTATGATTGTTCTAAAATAACACCACTAGATACACGAGTTACATCATCAACTTTTCCAACTGAATATTTTTGAATAATAGATGCATCTAAATCATTAACAATTCCATCATTGTTAGCATCAGATAATCTAATATCAAATTCATCAAACTTTCTCTTCCCTGCTATATATAATTGAATATAAGTTACGTCATATATGTCTATTTTATTATCGTGTGTTACATCACCGACCAAATATGGGGATGTATATATCTTTTTCTTACACTTTGATTCTACTAATTGATACGATGGATCTTCACAATAATAATACTTTCCAACAACTGAATTACCACTTAATAAATTTATATCCATAGATTTACTAATAAATATTCCCACAATTACCATTAATATTACTGTTATAACACCTAATAAATAACGTTTTAAACTTTCTTTCTTCACAATCTCACCTACTATACTATAATAATAGTATCATTTTACTTATTTTTCGTCAATAAAAAAAAGACAAATAAATTATTTTTAATTGTCTCTTAACTTTGCATCAAATTTTGTTGTTACTGTAGATATAATTTTATTAAATACTTCCATAACCTCTTCATCAGTAAGTGTTTTACTGGCATCAGCAAATGTCAATTTATATGCAATTGATACACAGTTATTATCTATTTTATCCCCTTCATATATATCAAATACTTTAATAGATGTAAGTAATCTTCCACCAGATTTTTTTATAGTTTTAATTATATCTTCATTATTTATACTTTTATCTACTACAAATGCAACATCTTTTTCCATTCCTAAATATTTTGGAATATCTTTATATTTAATTTTAGAAGTTTTATTTTTTAAAAGTTTATCTAAATTAATTTCAAATATAAATACATCTTCTTTTGATATAGATGGGTGCAATTTACCTATATATCCTATTTCATTTCCTTGTAAATTTATGCTAGCATATACTCCTGGATGAAATTCAGAAGCAATATTATTTGGTAGTACAAAACTATATCTGTTTGTATATCCTAAATAGTCTAATAATTCTTCTACTATTCCTTTAACTACATAGAAATCAAATTTTATATTATTTCCTACTTGATAAAAATAATCACCAGATAAAAGAGCACATAACTTATTATCTTCACCATAGATATTTTCCTTTAAATAAAATCCTTTTCCTATTTCAAATATAGCCATATCTTTAAATCCGTGCGATTTATTATAATCATATACCTTCATAAGTGATGGAACAAGGGTATATCTTAAAGCGGCTTTTTCAATTGATAAAGGATCTAATAATTTAACTACTTCAAAATCATCTGTTGTATATTTTTTCCCGTCAATAGGATTTATAAATATTTGTGTTAAAACTTCACTAAGCCCTAAATCTATCATTTTATTTTTTATATTTCTTGTAGTTTTATCAAATGTTCCACGTCTTATACCTAATTTAGGAAGTTTTCCCTTTATATTATTTATTCCATAGATTCTTCCTATTTCTTCTATTAAATCTTCTTTAATACTAATATCTAATCTTCTTGTTGGAACACTTACTATAATATTATTTTTAGCCTCTTTTGTAATAAAACCTAATCTATTAAAAATACTTATTATTTCATTTTTACTAATGTTAGTACCTAATACATTATTAATATCATCTACAGTAATATTAATAGTTTTATCTTCTTTATCTATATTATCATAAATAATAGTATCTTTTAATATCTTAGCAGATGCATATTTTTCTAAAAGAGCACAACTTCTTTCTATTGCCATATATGTTCTATTTGGATCTAGACCTTTTTCAAATCTATTAGATGCTTCACTTCTAAGTATTTTCTTACTTGTTTTTCTAATACTTGCTGCATCAAATATAGCTGATTCTATAATTATATTTTTAGTAGTATTTTCTACTTCTGTATCAAGTCCACCCATAACACCAGCAAGTCCTACTGCATTATTCTTATTTGCAATAACTATATCACTATTTGATAAAGTTCTTTCTTCATTATCTAAAGTAGTTAATTTTTCGTTTTCATTTGCCATTCTAACAATTATTTTATCCCCAAGACTATCTGCATCATAAAAATGAAGTGGTTGCCCAGTTTCTAACATTACATAATTAGATATATCTACTACATTATTTATAGGTCTAATATTACATGCAATAAGTCTATTTTTAATAAAATCAGGACTTTCTTTAATAGTTACATTAAGTGCTTTTTTAGCTAAGAATAAACTACATTTATCAGTTTTTACTTCTACATTAAATTTACCCTTAATAGATTCATTATCCTCAGTATACTTTAAATCTATATCTTTTACTTTCTTATCATATATAGCACCTAACTCATATGCAAGTCCAAGTACACTAAGTTCATCTCCTCTATTAGATGTTAATTCAAAATCTATTACCTCATCATCTAAGCCTAGTGCTTCTATTGCATTCATACCAAGCTTTGTTCCTTCAGGTAATTCATGTATTCCATTTTTATCCTCTTCAGTTAGAAACTTATTATCAAGTCCAAGTTCTGCTTTTGAACACAACATTCCATTAGATTCAACACCTCTAATTTTACCTTTTTTTATCTCTCCACCTGGTAATTTAGCTCCTACAAGTGCGACTATAACAGTAATACCTTCTCTTGCATTAGGTGCACCACATACAATTTGTAATACTTCAGTACCAATATCAACATCACATACATGTAAATGATCACTATCAGGATGATCAATACATTTAATAATTTTCCCAACTACTAACTTAGTACAATTAACAAGACTTCCAGCATAATCATATTCATTACCTACTCTAGTCATATCTTCTGCAATATCTTTTATAGATAGATTATCATCAATATCAATATAATCTTTAATAAAATTTCTAGATAATATCATAAATTAATCATCCTTTCTATCAAATTGATTTAAAAATCTTACATCGTTTTGATACATTAATCTTATATCAGGAATACCGTATTTAAACATAGTAATTCTATCCCAACCAGGTCCAAAAGCAAATCCACCCCATACTTCAGGATCATATCCATTATCTCTTAGTACATTAGGATGAACCATACCAGCTGCAAAAACTTCTATCCAGCCTGTATCCTTACATAAATTGCATCCTTTTCCATGACATTTAAAACATGTTACATCTACTTCATATGATGGTTCTGTAAAAGGAAAATAACTTGGTCTAAATCTAATATCCAAATCATCACCTAACATTGTACGAGCAAATATTTCAAGTGTACCTTTTAAATCAGCAAGTGATACATTATTTTCTTTTTTATCTATAACAAGTCCCTCTATTTGACCAAACTGTGGTGCATGTGTTGCATCATCATCTCTTCTATAAGTTTTACCTGGAACAATAATTCTAATTGGTTCAGGTTCACTTTTGGATTTCATATAACGAGCTTGAACTGCTGATGTTTGAGTTCTAAGTAATTTATCTTCTGTTATATAAAAGCTATCTTGCATATCACGAGCTGGATGATCCTTTGGTAAATTTAGTCTTTCAAAGCAATATTCATCAGTTTCTAACTCAGGACCATCAACTACATCATACCCCATAGATACAAATAAATCCTCTATTTTTTCAATAGTTAATGTCATTGGATGTTTAGTTCCACGTCTTATTTTTTTACTTGGAAGTGTTATATCTATTCTTTCACTTTCTAATTTTTTCTTTAATTCAAACTCTTCAAGTAATTTCATTTTTGCTTCATATATTTCATTAAAATGATTTTTAACCTTATTTACAAGCATTCCATATTCCTTTTTATTTACTGCATCTCTAATTCCAGCTTGAAGTTCTGTAATTTTACCTTTTTTTCCTAATTGTTCAACTTTATAATCATTTAATTCTTTTAAATCATTAATTTTTTCAAAACGTTTACTAATTTCTTCCATAATAAGCTTAGCTTTTTCTTCAGTCATAATATCCTCCTTAATAAAAAAATCATATTAGATATAGGGACGAATTATCGCGGTACCACCCTATTTCATAATATGATTATGCAACTTATAGCTTAACGCGCTTAAACGTTGTAAATTTTATTTACAATGCTAAAAAGTGAATTCATAAAAGGTTATTTATTATCTTACACCAACCGATAACTCTCTTTAAATACTTCTTTTACTACTACTCTTTTATCATCGCTTTCAATTGATTTTAACACAAAATCTAATTTAATTCAATACCTTACAAATTATACCTTACAAATTATATGTTACAAATTACAAAGAATAAAATATAAAAAATTAGAGCATACACTCTAATTATTAATTTTATTAAACTGCTATTCAAATAACATTTATAATACATGAATCATCGGCGGGCGGGCGTTGACCTAAAGGCACAACAGCCGTCATATTCCCTTCGTCTATAATTTTAAACTGTATGGACTTTGGTACGATCCATCACCTGAATCTATTTTGATACTAGATACTAGATACAGACTTGGACGAACTTCAAAAGAATCGCCCGAAAAGTAGGCGGTGACATCGCCCCAAACACGAAAATCAAACGCGAGATTCGAGTTGTCCGAATTAGGCGATAAAAGCCATTGATAAGCTTTTCTATTAGTATTGTATATCCAGCCTTGGGCTGGTGTTCCTCCATTTTTAGTTCTACAATTATTCCCGTTTGTGTAACATGTGCTATCTACTCCTAATGCATAGGTATATATATAATCACTTGGATATATTAGAGCTATTTTTCCATTCCATGATGTACTTCTTCCGCTATATACTTTTGTTCCTCGCTCCCAGGTATAATATGTTTCTGCACTACCAGATCCTGTATTACTTCCACCTAAATAATATTTAGTATCTGCAACCATACTCTTACTTGTAGCTTCTATTCCATTATAATAGTCTCCATTTAAATATGTATTTAGTGTTGCAGTTGACCATTCATTTGCATAGTTTGAATCCCAAGCCATAATACTTGATAATTTTTCATTTCTTACTATCTTTATACGTTGTTCAGTAATACCATTTCCATCCTCTACTGTAAACACACCAATAATTCTCCATAATTCATTATTAAATGTTACATAATTGTTTGGATTAGCTCCAATATATCTATAATCAGTTAAAGCTCCTGTTTGAGTTGTTGCAGGATGTTCAAAGGTATACATCTCTTTAGTATTACCATCTGTATAGTTTGTTACAGTTAATGGATTTGCTTTTGCAAGCAACTCTTGTACTGCAGGAACAACTATTTCTCCATAATGATAATATCCATCTTCTGTATCACTTGTTACATCTACATTATTTACTTTACATTTAGTCATGTATATAGTCCCATCATAGTTAACTGTAACATCACATGATACTGGTTTACCTTTGTAATCTATTGTTAAAGTTGAATAATCTGCTACTGGATTACCATTTGTATTAAAGTATGCAAGTGATGCAGTCTTTAAGGCATCTCCATACATATCTACATATTCTGTATCTGTTAAATCTCTAGTACCGTAATGATACCATCCATCATCAGTAGATGAATCTTTAACATCTACATTATTTACTTTACACTCTGATAAGTATAATCCTCCATTTTCTTTCATAGCCATTACATTACATACTACAGTAGAACCACTATATTCTATCTTAAGATTAGGTAACTGTTCATTTGTTGGAAATGTTCCTGTATCAAGTAAATATGATGCAATAGCTAACTCTACACTTCGCCCGTAAGCATCTACACTTCTTTTTCTCGCACTTATTTTTGCCTTTTTAATTATAGACATTACTAGTGGTGTTACGATAAGTGCAATGATTGCCATAATAACTAATACAGCTATTAATTCAATCAACGTAAAACCTTTCTTTCTTTTCATAATCATACTCCTATTCTATAAATAATTCTATCAAAAATAAAAAGATTAGACAAGATTTATTTCTAAATTTGTCTAACCTTTGTTAAATATAATTTTTATTTTGACCTTGTAAATTTAACTGTGTAAATTCATATTCCTATCATTTAGAACTACTTCTAGTATAATTTAATTTTAACATTTTTTACCTATTTGTAAATGGCTCTCAAAAGTTTTATTTTATTTATATGTAGTGTTACAATTGATGTGAAACATTTCTATACAAAAAAGTGAATCAAGGTGTATAATATTGAGTTGTTAAAAAACAAATTACACGAAGGGACTTGATTCACAATTAATATTGTAAATGAAAATAATGAAAAATGCAATAAATATTTGCCTCACGATTTAAAATCTTTTTAATAATACATCGTTTACATTTATATTAGAATTTTCAATATTATCTAATCCTTTTATTTCATGATTTAAATGTAATGTTTCAAAATACTTAAATAAAAACTTATTTTTTAATTTGTTTTTAGAATATTCTTCTAACTTATCATTACTATATTTATAAAATTTATAACCATCTTCATCTTTTATAGATAATACTATACCAAGGTTCATATTTTTAATATTTTGAACTTGTTTTTCAATTATATATTCAATACTAACATCTTCTAAAAATAAAGAACGCGCTACATATTTTACAAAAAAGCATTTTGGAATATTAGTATTTTTTACTTTTTCTATAGCTTTATTTAAATACATTATTTTTTCATTAAAAGATAATCCTTGAATCATATCTTGATTATTATAAAATCTTTCATTTACTGATTTATACTCAATATTATATCTCTTCTTTATATAATCATATACATTATTAATATAACCTTCAAATTCATCTTTAGAATAGTCATCTTTAGTAACTATATCAAACTTCTTTGATTTTAAACCATTCTTTATAAAACATATATCTGAATCTATTACACTCATTGTAGGATCTACTTGAGTAATAAAATTATTATATAAAATTTGTACTATGGGATGTCCTAGCTCATATTTTTCATTACCTTTTACTACATATTTAATACCAATTTCATCAAGCAATTTAGTGTAAAGAGCAACAAATTCCTGACATACTATTGTATTATTATTTACTGTGATATTTTTTAAATTACTTACTTTATTATGAATACTTTCTTTTAATTCTTTAATATAATCATCATTTTGCATAATAGTTGCATATCTTTCATCATAATCTAAAATGCTACACATTTTTATATATATTAAGAAAGATTTTTCTATGTCATTAAATTCTTTAGGAATATCTTTTAATACTATTTTTTTAAATTCTTCATTTATTTTTGCTTTTTTTAAATAACTAGGATTATTAGAATTATTTATTACTATTTTTTTATAGTTTGCTCTTCTTATATTTTTTTTCAAATATTTATAATTAGCAATTACTGTAGGATCAAATTCTACATCCTGAAAAGGAAACATATTAATAAATGAATTTAGCATATAGTCTTTCTCTTTTTCATCTAAATTAATACCTAATCTATTATTATTATAACTTTTAATAAATTCATCTTTATTCATTTTTAATTTATTAAATACTTCTTTAAAAGAATACTCCTTATATTCTTTATTATAATAATATTTAATATTACCAGTTTTAGATTCAAAGAGTTTTTGTGACATACATTTTTTTAAGAATTCATATCCTTCTTCTTCTTTAATAGTTAACTGACTATATTTTTTGTGTTCTAATACTTGATTTAAAAAACTCTTTTTATCTATTGGAATTTCACAATCTACAACTTTTCTACTAAAAGGATTGTTATCATTTTTCTTTTCAAGTAATAATATACTAAAAGATTCATAATTCAAAAAGGCATATTTCATTTTATCATATTCATGATCAAATAAATATGCAATTAATGAAAGAGAATATAATCTATCATCATTATTATTAATTCTATAATATAAATCTCTATCCATATATATTTCTTTACTAAATCTTCTTTTATTTATATATTTTAACATCAAATCACTTTCTTTCTTTTTTCTTTATTTTATCTTTATTTATATTTTCTAAGCGCATTCCAACAATTGAATTATTAAAGTAGATGTTATGTAATATAGTTATGTTATTATTGTATTCTTGATATGTTATTAATCCATCTTTTAATCTATTTTCATATTCTTGTAATTCTTCGTTATATCTTTTTATAAGTAAATTAGATAAAGATTCTATATCAATATCAAATTCTTCAATTATTTTATCATTACATAATAAGTATGGATTTATATATATACTTAAAAGAACTTTATTTTTAAATGAATTTATATAATCAACGTTTTCTATTTCTGTAAATTCAAAATCACTTATATTTTTTATATCATTATTATTAATATAATTATCTTTTATCATATTATATAAATTTTCTTTTAAATTATTTAAATTATCTATCATATTATCCCTCTTTTTCAACTGAAATAGTATATAAAATATTTAATTGTATGTCAAACTTGTTTTTATAAAATAATCTGATATAATTATGTTATGGAAGACATAATAGATGAATTTAATAGAAAAATTAATACTCTTGTAGAAAATGACCCAGTATTAGAGTATGTTGTTTATAAAACACTTGGAAATTATAATGGTCCTTTTCATATTCTTTTTATGTATGAATTAAATATAAAAGGAAAATACTTAAAAAAATTATATGAAAAATGTTGTAATAATAATATATATATTTTTTTTCTAACTCTTAATATGATAGAAAAAGCAACATTTTCTATTTTTGAAATTTTTGAAAATTTAAATTTAGATGAACCAATATGTTTTGTAGACGAAATAAAAGATGAAATATTAGAACCCGTGTTTTTTAATAGATTAAATGAGCATAAAGATTTTTTAAAAAAGCAAAAAAAAATATTTAAAGAAAAATTAATGACTAAATTAAATGAAAAAAGTAAGAAAATATAAAATTCTTACTTTTTATAATTTAAAAATTAAAATTTTAAATGTTTTTTTATTTTTTCTAGTTCAATACCTAGTTTACTAAAATTTCCGTGTCCTGGATATATATAAATATTTTTATCATACTTAGATATTTTATCTAAGCTTTTTATCATATCATTAATATTACCACCCAAATCTATTCTTCCAATACCATCTTTAAATATAAAATCTCCTACAAACATTTTATTATTATCTTTAAAATATAGACAAATAGAATCGTTAGTATGGCCAGGAGTATATATTACTTCAAATGCGAAATTACCTATCTTATTTATTCCTTCTTTTAGATTATTATAATCATATATATTATCAAAATAATTTAGTGCGCCAATATGATCAAAGTGATTATGTGTAACGATTACTCCATTTACAGTTCTATTTCCAATTACTTTTTTTATCTTATTATATTCATCACCTGGATCTATTACTAATACATCATTATTTATTGATAGTATATAGCAATTAGTTTTTAAAGACCCTACCTTTACAATTTCAAGATTCATAATCATCACCAAAAATATATTTAATAATAGTATCTTTTATATCATTTTTAAGTGGCATAGCACATGCTAAAGGATGTCCTCCTCCACCATATATACTAGCAAATTCATTTATTTTAATGTCCTTTATACCTCTAAAGCTTATATGATAATTTAAATTTATAATACATGCAAAATCTATTTTATCAATATATTTTTCACATATATAATGTCCTAGTTCACTTCTATATTGTTCTGCAAAAACAAAACCAATATTATAATTCCTAATTTTTTTTATTATAACTTTATCAAGCATATAATCTAAATATTCCTGTTTTTTCTTATTTAATCTATCTAATATTACTTTTTCTAATTCAGTATAATAAAATTTATCATTATTTTTTAAAAATTTAGTATAGTTATCAATGAAATAATCTTTTCCAAAGAAAGCAAATATATTATTTAAATCTAAAGCAATATCTTTTAAATCATTAAATTGCCATGTATCACCTTGTCTTACTAATTCAACAAATTGTTTTATAGATTCTTTCTTTAAGATATCACTATTATACTTATTAATTAAATAATTATAATATAATGTAGTTCCACATTCTTTATGATCATTATCACTTTCCATAACTTTAGCAAACTCATAATCATTTAAAAAATATGCAGATTTATGATGATCAAATAGTTTAAACTTATCTTTATATTTACTATTTATTATTTTATCTGCAACAAATTTATTGACAGAAAGATCAGTAATAATAATACTTTCATACTTATCTAGATTATTATTATCTATCATATCAATTAGATATTCATTAATATCTCCTATATCAAATAACTTATAATCGAAATCTACATTTATTAAATTAGTTAATATAACAGGTGTTACTCCGTCTAAATCTGCTATATGGCTTAGTAATAATATCATAATGTTTCTCCTTCTAATATTTTTTTTACAGGTCCATATGTTTTACGATATCCTTCAACTAGACCATATTTATTTAATGCATCATAATGTCCTCTTGTAGGATATCCTTTATGTTTTTTAAATCCATACATCGGATATTTATTATCTAAATCTATCATCATATGATCACGTGTTACTTTAGCTATTACTGATGCAGCTGCAATACTAATACTTAAAAGATCCCCTTTTATAATAGGCTCTACTATAATATCCATATCTATAGGCATTGCATCTGTTAATATATAATCTACATTAATTATACTTCTTACTTCATTAATAGCTATAGTCATAGCTTTTCTACTTGCTTCATATATATTTATTTTATCTATTTCATCGGCATCTACTATACCTATACCATAAACTGTATTATCAATAATATATTTATACATCTCTTCCCTTTTTTTCTCAGTTAATTTTTTCGAATCTGTAAGTCCATCTAGTTTAAAATCATCTGGTATATAGCAACAAGCAGCTACTACTGGACCAATTAATGGTCCACGCCCTGCTTCATCACATCCAACAATTACTTTATAACCTTTTTTTTTAGCAATTCTTTCATACTTATAATTATCTATTGCTTCTATCTCACTTTTCTTCATAATTACCTACTTACTATTATTAAAACTCCATCAATACTAATGATTAATATAAGTATATCAAAAAGAGTCATAAACATCTAGAGTTATGACTCTTTTTATTTTTACATTTATCTCTTTTTTTTATCGGTCTCGTTAACTTAACTGTGTCTATAAGGCACAAGTTTGATGTTAAGGAGGTTTTTTTATCAAATTTATCTCTTTCTTAAATCATTCTAGAGTAAAGATTTAGAGATAGTTATAACCGGGCGAACAACACCGTCGTAATTACCCACGAAAGCGTTGCCGATGTC
>CAMKQS010000003.1 GCA_946414975.1 uncultured Caryophanales bacterium
CAAAATCCGTTGGTAGCAATATCGTGTCGGTTCGAGTCCGACCAGGGGCACCAATAGAGAATTGAATCAAACAGAGATGTTTGATTTTTTATTTCATACAAAAAGTATTAAAAACTGACAAATAATAGTTTTTCTTTTTTTTATATTAGAAATAGAAAGAAGGAAAATTATGATGCAAGATAAAGTGTATTTAGTAATTTAAATATTTAATAATCAAGATATTATAATTATATAGAATAATAATATTAGTTTTATAAATATATTTGATATTAATATTGTCTTTTTGACAAATTATAAAAAAAGTATTAGTATACTTCCTATAAAAAGAGGAATATTTATGGAAAATAATATAAAAAAGAGTATTTATAATAATATTGATTATAATACTTATGAAAATATTAGAAAGTTATTTTATAGAACTGGTGCTGGGTTATGTATAGTAGATAATGTTTTTACTTTTAATAATCCAATACTAGGTTTTTCAATAACTTCACTTGCTATATTTTTAAATACTTATGCATTAATTATGAATTATTCTGGAAAAAAATATTCGACTAAAGATATAATTGAAATTAAAAAATTATATAATGAATTTTTAAAAAATTATAAAGAATTAAATTCTGCATTTGATTTAAATGATCCAATTCAAATTTATACTATGTATGAGTATTTACTTAATAATGGATATTTATCTATAAATAAAAGTCATGTATTTGATAATATAGAGCCTCGAGATATAATTCCTATTTTAGGTGCTAATGTTATGACTGGTAAATCAGTATGTAGACATAATGCTGCTAATTTTAATGATATTTTAAGAGAATGTGGTATAGAATCAAGTATTTTAACTGTTTGTAGTAGAACTCCACAAGTATCAGTTTCTTTTATTAACGAAGAAGATAGTATTAAATTTTTAGAATACTATAGAAATCTTCTTAATAATTATGGTGATAATAATGAAACACAAGAAAGCATTATAAATATTTTAATGAATGCAAATGAAAGTGGTATAAAGATTGATATTGACACTACTAGTAAAAAAGAAAATATTTTTTATGAAACAACAGGTAACCATGCTATTACATTTGCACATAAAGATGGAATAAATTACTTTATGGATCCAACACAAAAAAGAATTTATAATATTCGCGATGATAATAAAACTTTATATGATAAAATTGGTGAATCAGGTATTATTCCATTTTCTTTAATAGCTAATAAAAAAGAATTTAAATTAATGAGAGAGAAAATCAATAGTAAATTTCCAGTTTTATCAGAAGAAGAAATAAATTCTTTTAAAACTAATACTTTAGATGTATGTAAAGGCAATTTGGATATATTAGAATCTTTCTATAATGATAATAAAGAAATATATGGAGAGATTAATGATAAGATACTTAACATAAAACCTAGGGGAAAATTAGTAAAAAAAGTATTACATTAAAGTTGTAATACTTTTTCTATTACAAAAAAGAAAATAAAATAACAAATTATATTTTAAGTTGTTGTTCAAGATAAAAGAATAAGAGTAATGGATGTTAATGGTGTTAATTATATATCTCTTACTGATTTAGCAAGATATGCAGATCCAGAAGAACCAAGATTTCCTATTATGACATAGATGAGAAGTAAAGACGTTGTTATGTTTCTTGGACTTTAGGAAGAAATTAATAATTCTAATTTTAACCGTGTCGAATTCGACACGATTAAAAATGAAACTTAAAGAAATCAAATGAATGTTATTAAGAGTAATAAAGAGACTAATAACTCTATATTACTAGATAATAAGAAATAATTACAATTTCTATATTATTGATTAAATTTTTAATTTCTTCTATAATGATTATAGGAGAGTGAAAGTTTATGAAAAGTATAGGAAAGGTTTTTGTATTCTTATTAATATCATTCATAGGTATTATTAATGTATATGCATTAGATGAATGGGGAATAGAAATACTTGCTGGTGAACCTGAATCTGTAAGAGTATATCAAGGTTCAAAAGATAATATTTATGCTGGAGATACAAGAGGTATCTATTCATATGATGCAGATACTAATACATTAACTCTTAAAGAAGGAGTTCGATATTTAGGAGTTATATCTGCGGATGAAAACGAAACATTTAAAGTTACATCTGGTGGTAAGAAAGTTTATTTAAATATGGTTTATGGACCAAAGGTTACACTAGATAATTTAGTAAGTGTAGCATTTGATCCCGAATCTGATTATGCATGGGATAGAGTAGACAAAAATGACCCTACTAGTCCTCGATTAACAACTCATATTCATGTACAAGATCTTATTATTAAGGATTCGAATATTAAATTAGATTATAATGGAAGTGCTATATATGATAATAATGTTCATATATTAAAAAATACAACAACTCCAACATTAGGTAATATTGTAATCCAAAATTCAATATTTGAAACTAATGGATCATTTGATATAGAGAATGATGATTCTACATCAAATACAAATACTGTAACAATTAAAGATAACTCTACAGTTAAAAGTGCAAGTATGAGAACAGAAAAACAAAAGGGTTATGATAAACTATATGTTATAGATTCTAAACTTGAAGTTTATCATAATGAAATAGAAGAATTTGATGGACAAAAAGGATCATCAACTATTGCTTTTACTTCAATTAATATTGATAATAGTGATGTTTTAACAAATTCATTATGGTTTGCTGGAGATATAAATATTATTAATAATTCTAATGTATTCTATAATGATTCAGTAGAAAAATATGATCTTATAGCTGTTCAAGCACAAACATTTATAATTAATAATTCTAATGTTGATTTTGCAGGTGCAGTATTAGTTAATACATTAACAATGACTAATTCAGAATTATCTTGTGAAACAGGACCTAATGACAAAGTACTAGAATCATTTGGTTATGATGGTTCTACTGAATCAGCATTAGTAGCTCAAAATATTGAACTTACTAATTCTAATTTTAAAGCAGTATCTAAAGGTGATGTTCCAGCTTTAGCAATTATAAATACTGTTCTTTCTAATAAATCTAATTTTATATTATATGATGATAACTATAATGTATTGGAATATAAATCTGTTAATCCAAATGATTATGGTTTCTTTAATAATCCAAATGAATATACTACTCATTGTAATTACACTCAAATGAGTGCTTTACCAAGTCTTTATACTGGATTATTAAATAATAAAGCTTCTAAAACAGTTTATACTGGTGAATTAATTGAAGTAACATTAAAAGTAGTTAATGGTACTTGGGAAGATGGAACAAATGATGATAAGATAGTTAATATAGTTTTAGGTTATATTCCTGATAAAGACTTTATTAAAACCTATCCATCTAAATTAAATCAAGAATTAAAAATTGAAAGAACAGGGGATAATGAATACTCTTATATCTATAGTGATGTTAAGAATCCAAAGACAGGAGTAGCAAGTGTAACTCTATTACTTCTAGTATCACTTATTTCAATCGTAGCAATTATCTATTATAAAGATGAATTTAGTTTATTTAAAAGAATTTAATTAAATAAAAGTGTTCTTTGTCAAATAGTGTTGATAAACAATAAATTTGATAAATGAATTGATTATAGAGGATGACGAAAGTCATCCTTTTATATTGTTTATAATTAAAGATATTCTAGATATGAAATGATCATAATAAAGGATATAGTAATAAAAGAATTCCGTTTGAATTTGATACATCAAAAAATGTTTTAAATAATTTGGTTTATTATCTAAAGATAAATTCACTTTAACAAATGTGGGAAATGTTCTTTTTTCAAAAGAAAAACCAATATTATTAAAATTAGCAACATATGCAACCGAAACAAAAGATACATTTTTGAAATTAGACCATTATCAAGGAAATATATATGAATGTATTGAAAAAGCATTAACATATATTTTAGAATCGATAGAATGGAAAATAGTATTAGATGGATCTTCGCAACGAAAAGAAAAACCAGAGATTCCTCAAAGAGCGTTAAGGGAAATTGTTATTAATGCATTTTGTCATGCTAAATATGCAGCAAATACTAGTTTTGAAATAAGCATTTTTAAAGATAGAGTGGCAATATATAGTCCTGGGTTCTTTCCAAATGGATTTACACCTGAAGATTTTGCTGTAGGACATGAAGAACCCATTATGTTAAATCCTAAGATAATCAATGTGTTATTTAAAACATGTGAAATAGAATCGTTTGGATATGGCTTTGAAAATACATTCAAAATTTGTAAAGAAAACAATGTAGAATATGAATATGAAAATACAAAATCAGGTTTTAGATTTATTTTTTATAGACCTCTTGGACAGAAATATGTCCAAGAGATGTCCGAGACAGAAAGAAAAGTATATGAATTGATAAAAAAAGACAATTATGCAAGAGCAAGTGAAATTGCAGAAAAATTAGATGTAAGCGATAAAACAGTATATAGGGCATTTAAAAAATTAAAAGATTTAGAAATGATTAGTAGAATTGGTGACGATTTTTCTGGATATTGGGAAATAAAAAAATAATAAATTATTTATTTTATATAACAATTTTTAAAAAGAATCACTAAGTGATTCTTTTATTGTGGATTAATTTTCTTAGAACATTTATTGGTATCATGTAATGTGTAGCCATCATCACACTTATAAATTTTTTTATAAAGTGGTAAGCAATCTGTTCTATCTGGAGATCCAATTGTAATCATAGTCATTGGTTGATATCCAGATGGGCATGTATCATTTTCAGCAGGAATGCTTCCTGTGAAACTTACACATTCATCTGCAGATGATTCATGTGTATTTGTAGGACATACATAATTTGCATTAATTGTAATAGTACACATATTGTTTATAAGTGTATAACCACTAGGACAACTTAATTGCTTTACTGTAGTAGAAGTAGTACTTTTAGTAGTACTTCTAGTTGTTTCTTTTGTAGTATTTTTAGTAGTTTTATTAGTAGTTGTATTTTCTCTAGTAGTACTAATAATTGTACTTGTAGTAGTTTCATTATTTTCACTAGTAGTATTAATGGTGCTAGTTTCTTTAGAACTACTAATTACTTCTTTACTAGTGGTAGTTTTATTGTTCTGTATCTTAGTATCTTTATTATTAATACTTTTAATTATAATTAATGAAATTATTAATAATACTATTATAAATAAAACTATTAAGAGTATTTTTAATTTCTTTTTCTTCTTCATATTAGCTCACATCCTAAATTTATTTTAAAATACAATTTAAAATTTATAAATCGTAATGTTATAATTAATATGGTGATTACATGAAAAAGCTTAATAAATATTTCTTATTTGTTTTTATATTAATAATATTAAAGCAAGTTTTAATGTCACATATTCCAATTATTGCATTAACAATTGCGGGTTGTGATGATCAACTAATGGTTAAACTTGCAGCAAATATATTACAAATGAATTATTTGGGAGTATATGATTGTTTAACATTTGTTAAAGGGATTTCATTTCCTTTATTCCTAAGCGTTAATACAGCCTTAGGAATTTCATATATAAATGCAATTACATTATTGTATTCTATAAGCGTATTTTTATTTGTAGAATCAATAAAGAGATTACTTCCAAAGGATTGGATGAAATATGTATTATTTGCAGTACTTTTATTTAATCCAATTATGTATTCACAAGAAGTAGTTCAAAGAGTTTATAGAAACTCATTGATACCATCACAAGTATTATTAATTTTTTCATCATTCTTCTCACTATATTTAAATAGAAAAGAAAGAAATAAAAAAATATTACCTTGGAGTATACTTGGAGGTTTATCATTATTATTCTTTTATAATACAAGGGAAGATTCAATATGGATTATGCCATTTGTATTAACATGTACAATTATTCTAATTGTTAATAATATAATTGTTAAAAAGAATTATAAAAAGATAATAATCTTTTTATTACCATTATTATTCTTAACAATAGGTAATATAGGTATAAAATGTATGAATTACATTCATTATGGTACATATGTAAGAATAGATGAAGAAAATAGTGCATTTTCAAATGCTATGAAAACTATTTATTCAGTTAAAGATGAAAAAAATCAAAAATGGGTTTCAGTAAGTAGAGATAAAATTAATAAATTATATGAAGTAAGTCCTACATTAAATAATATTCAAAGAGATTTAGATTATTATATGGATACTTATGCTATTATTGATAGAACTGTTGATAATGAAGTAGAAGATGGTTGGTTCTGGTGGTCATTTAGATTTGCAGTTCAAGAATCAGGATATTATGAAACTCCAAAGAAAGCTGAAGATTTTTATAATAATGTAACTAAAGAAATAAATAATGCAATTAAAGATGGTATGTTAGAAAGAATTCCTACAATGCCATCAGCATTAATGAGTCCTTGGAAGAAAGGTTATGGATTAAAATTACTAGATACTATAAATAAAGAAATTATTTATACAAATTCATTTAAAGATTTAAAACTATCTTTAGTTGAATCAGATGGTATTGATAGAAATATTAGTTATTTTGAATCATTAACTAATGATCAAGCAATTTATCCAACTACAGAAAATAATCTTGAAGCTAATGTACATAAAAAGAAAGTATTAAATGTTTATATTGGTAAATTAAATATAATTTCTAATATATATAGAATAGTCCCTATATTATCTATTGTAGCTATAATTAGTTATATAGTTTTAACTATAAAACTAATTAAGAATAAAATATTAATAGATAAATGGTTAATAGTAACTAGTATATTACTATCATATATAGTTCTTTTAGTAGGAGTAGGATATAATCACATATCTTCATGTGATTCAATCACATACATGTATTTATGTGCAACATATCCACTTATATTAATGTTTGATATGTTAAATATTATGTTTATAAAGATTAAAAAATAAAAAGAATATCCGATTGGATATTCTTTTCTTTAATGACTAGTTTAATTATGATATACTTATATGTGATAAGGATGGTTAGAATGAAAAAAGAAAATGCTATTGAAATTAGAAATATGACTAAATCATTTAAACTTTATTCTGACAAACCAAATACTATGAAGGAAAGATTAGTTAGAGGTTGGAAAAAGAATAATAATGAAATTCATACTGTTCTAAAAGATATTAATATAGACATTGAAAAAGGAGATACTGTTGCTTTAATTGGAGTAAATGGATCTGGTAAATCAACTTTATTAAAGTTGATGACTAAAATAATTTATCCAAATAAAGGTACAGTACAAACTAGTGGTAAATTAACTTCACTTCTTGAATTAGGAGCTGGATTCCATCCAGACTTCACTGGAAGAGAAAATATTTACTTTAATGCTGCAATTTTCGGATTAACTAAAGCTGAAATAGATAAAAGAATAGATGATATTATAGAGTTTAGTGAATTAGGTGATTTTATTGATTCACCAATTAGAACATATTCATCTGGTATGTATATGAGACTTGCTTTTGCTGTAGCTATAAATGTTGATGCTGATATCCTACTTATTGATGAAATCTTAGCAGTAGGAGATCAACATTTCCAAGATAAGTGTTTTGCTAAACTTGAGCAACTTGCTAAGTCAGATATGACAATTGTAATTGTTGCTCATGGTATGGAAGCATTAAAGAGATTATGTACTAGGGGTATTTGGATTAATAATGGTGTAGTAGCAATGGATGGTAAATTTGAAGAAGTATCAGCAGCTTACCTTAAGGAGTGTGCATAATGAAAAGAATAAATGAATTATGGCAATATAGAGAGTTCTTAAGAACTAATGTTAAAAAAGATATAAGAGGAAAGTATAAAGCTTCTTTCCTTGGAGTGTTATGGTCTTTCATTAATCCATTATTACAAGTACTAGTTTATGCAATTGTATTTCCATATATTATGAGAGTACAAACACCTCATTATTTAGTATTTTTAATTTGTGGTATTATTCCATGGACATGGTTTATTACTAGTATGAGTAATGGTACAACTTGTATCACTAACAATAGTAATCTTATTAAAAAAGTATACTTTCCAAGAGAAATATTACCAATTTCTTCTGTAACAAGTGGAATGGTTAATTTTGCAATTAGTTGTATTATTATTCTTATCTTTGCACTTATTGATGGAGTAGGAATATCTTGGCATATTATTTTCTTACCATTAATTGCGATTGTTCAATATATTGTTCAACTTGCTTTTGTATTCTTAACATGTGCATTTAATGTGTATGTTAAAGATGTTGAATATATGGTTAACTTTTTACTTAACTTAGCATTTTATGCAACACCTATTCTTTATAACGTAGATATGTTTAAAGGTTCTAAATTTGCGTTTATCTTTAAGATAAATCCAGTTGCATATATAGTTGAATCATATAGAAAAATATTCTATTTACATGAAATACCTAATTATAGAGAATTAGGAATGTTATTAATTATTAGTTTATTAGCATTATCAATTTGCTATAGTGTATTCAAAAAATTAGAAAAACGTTTTGCTGAGGAAATTTAATATGTTTAGTTTTATAATTCTACATTACAAAAATATTGATGAAACAATTAATTGTTTAGAAAGCTTATCTAATTATAAAGATTCACACTTTATAGTTGTTGATAATGCATCACTTTTAAGTGATGAAGAATCAAAAATATCTAAATATACAAAAGATATTATTAAACTTGAGGATAATTTAGGATTTGCTAAGGCAAATAATAAAGCTATCAAGTATGCTTATGATAAATATAAATCTGACTTTTATATTGTTATTAATAATGATGTAGAAATAAATCAAGTAGATTTTTTAGATATAATCAAAAATGATTATAAGAAATATAAATTTGATATGTTAGGTCCTTGGATAGATACCCCTGGTAATTCAGTAAATCCATTTAATGCTTATACAACTAAAAAACAAGTTGAAGAAGAAATTAAAAAGAGTGAAAAAATAGTTTCAATTTGCTCATCAAGTATTAAATATAATTTATTGATGACCGGAGTAAAACTAAAAGGATTATTAAAGAATAAAAGAAAACCTGAAAATGGAAAAGAATTTAAAGAGGGAGTGGCATTACATGGATGTGCAATCATATTTTCAAAAAAATACATTGAGAAGTATGATTATCCATTCTTTAATGAAACTTTCCTTTTTCATGAAGAAGACTTTCTTTATCAAAGAGTACTAAAAGATAAGTTAGTATCAATTTATAATCCTTCATTAAAAGTATTTCATAAAGAAGGATCAACAATGACTAAAGTATCTCAAAGTGCTAGATTAAAAAGAAAGTTTAGAGAAGAAGAAAGAATTAAATCACTTAAATTATTATTAAAAGAAATGTAGGTGAAGAAATGACTAAACCTTTAATTAGTGTTGTTGTACCATGTTATAACGTTGAAAAATATATAGATAAATGTTTAAAAAGCATTTTTTCACAATCATATAAAAATATTGAGATATTATGTGTTGAAGACTGCTCAAATGATAATACATTAGAGATTTTAAATAAGATAAAGAAAGAAGAACCTAGAATCCTAATTATAAAAAATAAAGTAAATTCTGGTTTGGCTTATTCAAGAAATGTTGGTGTTCAAAAAGCTACTGGTGAATATATTAGTTTTATTGATTCGGATGATTATGTTTCTAATAATTATATTGAAAAATTATATAATTCACTTAAAGAATATGATGCAAATATTGCTATTGCTGATATTGTTTGTGTTAGAAGTGGTGAAGAAACAATTGTTAATTGTTATTCAAAAGATAAATTAAAAGTTATTAACAATGGATATGCCGCATCAGCTTGTAATAAATTATTTAAAAAAGAAATGATTGAAAAATATCCGTTCGAAATTGGTAAATTGAATGAAGATATTGCAACCGTTATACCTCTATTAGTTGAATCTAAAAGAATATCTTATGCAGAAGGCGAATATTATTATTATGTTCAACGTGATAGTTCAATACAAAATTCTACGTTTAATAAAAGAAGATTTGATATTTTTGATGGAGTAGATTTAGCTCTTAAAAGAGTAAATAACGATAGTGAAATAAAAGATATATTAGTTTTTAATCAATTAATTAATACTCTGATATATGTTGTACCATTAATTAATGATTCTAAAGAAAGATTCGATGTTATAAAAGAATTTGGTACAAGATTAAGTAAATACGATATAAAAACTAATAAATATTTAAAAAATTTTATAAAATCAAATAAGATACATAACAAGTTATTTTATGAATTATTCTTTAGAATGTTTAACATCAAGAAATACACAGTATGTAATTATATGTTTAATTTAATAAATCATAAGATTAGAAAAAATGGAGCAAAATGATTATGGAAGAGTATTCAAAAGAAGAACTAATTCTAATTATAGAAGAATTAAAAGATGAAAATGAAATTTTAAAAATATCGTTAAAAAATGTTAATTTTGAAAAAAAACAAGTTACTGATAAATACAACAAGATAATTAGACATCCAGTAATTAGAATTTTTAGGAAAATCAAAAAAATGTTTAGGAGATAAATATGAAGAAAATATTATTTGTTGTTGATTCTAAAAACTGGACATTAGGTAATATTGCTAAACAACTTAAAGACAATTTATCTAATGAGTTTGATATTGATATTGTTACGTTAAAAATGTTTGATGATTGTGTTATAAAAACTTTAATTCTTTCAAAACATTATGATTTAACTCATTTCTTTTGGAGAGGACAATTAGGATGGCTAAATGATGATTATTCAAGAGGTTATGTTGAATTATTAGGATTGAATTATGATGAGTTTATTAAAGAATATGTAGATAACAATGTTATAACTACATCAATATGTGATCATTTATTTTTAACTGAAGATGAAATAAATAATACACGTTATATTCTTTCTAATGTTAAAGATTATATTGTTGTTTCAAAAAGATTGAAGGATATATATTCTAAAATAGATGGTATTAAGAAACCAAATACAATTATTCATGATGGAGTAGATTTAAATAGATTTAAATTAAAGAAGCATAATAATGATGAATTTATTATTGGTTGGGCAGGAAATAGTAAATTTACTGATTCTGAAAATGATGATGATTTAAAAGGTGTAAATAAAATTATTAAGCCTGCTATAAAAGAATTAATAAATGAAGGATACAAAATAAAACTTAATGTTGCAGATAAAGTGACAAATTTTATTCCGTTTGAAAAAATGCCGGAATATTATAATACATTAGACTTATATATATGTGCGTCAAAAACTGAGGGAACTCCGGCACCGGTTTTAGAAGCCATGGCTAGTGGTGTTCCAGTTATATCAACAGATGTTGGTGTTGTTCCAGAAGTGTTTGGAAAAGAACAATCTAAACTAATTTTAATAAATAGAACTAAAGATGAGTTGAAATCTAAAATTATTGAAATTATGAATAATAAAAAATTACAAAAAGATATTTCAAACGAAAATATTGATAGTGTTCAAAAATATGATTGGAGTTATATTTCAAAACAATATAAAAAGTTTTTTGAAAAAAATATTAAATAATAAAGGAGTAATAGCTTATGAGTAAAAAGAAATTAATATCAATAATAGTGCCGGTATATAATACTTCTAAATATATTACTAAATGTTTAGAATCTATAAAAAGGGCAAAGACATCAGAGTGTGAAGTAATCATTATAAATGATGGATCAACGGACAATAGCGAAACTATTATTAAAGATTTTATTCATAATCTTCCTAAAGAAGAAAAAGATGATTATAAATATATATTTAAAAAGAATAAAGGATTAGCTGATACAAAAAATGTTGGCATTGAAAATTCTACTGGAGAATATATAAGTGTTATCGATTCAGATGATTATATTTCTCCTGATTTTTATACAACTGCAATTCCTTATTTAAAAGATTATGAAATTGTTATTTATGATCTATGTATTGTTTTTGAAAATCCTAAAGGTGATGAAGAAAATTATGTTGGTAGAGCAGTAAATGAAAAATTCGATAACTTTAAATATCAACTTTTAACAGGACAAATGCAAGGATCTTCATGTAATAAAATTATAAAGAAAAGTTTATATACTTTAAAGTTTCCAGTTGGTAAGCAATATGAAGATGTTGCTGTTACACCATTTATTTTGATGAATACTGATAAGATTATCTCTCTTCCATATGGAATGTATTATTATTTACAAAGAGGTAATTCTATTGTAAATACTAATACATTATATAGTGCATATTATAAGATATGTAATAATCTTCAAGATGTTATGGATACTGAAGATAAAATGGATAAATATAGAGAAATTATTAATGAGTATTATATTAATAGAACAATTGCAAATATGGAATTAAACTATGTTACTGATAAAAAAAGTTTCAAGAAGAATTTAAAAGAATTATCAAATAATTGTAAAGGTATTATTAGTTTTATTAATAAAGAATCAATGGTAGATAATTGTTATTATCAACTTACTAAAAATCAAAAAATTATTTTAAAGAAAATATTCATTAATTTAGAAAACGAAAATTACGGAAGCATTGTTAATATATTTAGATTAAGAAAAACAATAAATTATTTTAGAAATGTTTTAAATACATTAAAGAACTTTATAAAATCAATAGGAGGTAAGTAATGAGTAAATATATTCACTATTGTTGGTTTGGTAGAAATCCAAAACCTAAAAAATTAGATTATTATATTGAAACATGGAAAAAGTACTTGCCTGATTATGAAATTATAGAGTGGAATGAAGATAATTTTGATATTAATAGTCACAAATTTGTAAAAAGTGCTTATGAAGCAAAAAAATGGGCTTTTGTAAGTGATTATGTTAGAGTTTATGCATTAGAGAAAATGGGTGGTTTTTATTTCGACACCGATATTGAAATAATAAATAATGTAGATTTTATTGAAAATAATGAAGTTGTATTGGGAAGAGAAAGTGATGAATTTTTAGCTACAGCAATGATTTATTCTAAAAAACCACATAATAAACATATTAAGAAAATATTAGAATTCTATAATTCATTAAAGTTTGATCCTGAAAACGTTTTTAAATATACAAATCCAAAAATATTTACAGATTATTTTAAAAAGATTGGTTTAAAAGATGGAGAAGATACTGTTGAATTAAAAGACAATGTTAAAGTTTATGCAAAAGATTATTTTAATCCCAAATCTTATGATGGTAAAAATGAAACATTTACGAATAATACATGTATAATTCATCATTTTGATGCTACTTGGACTCCGATGGTTGAAAAAATTGCTATTTGGTTTGTAAGAAAGAAAATGGATTTTATGGTAAAACCTGTTTATAAAGTTCATAATTTCTTAAGAAGAGTTAAGCACTTCATAGTTAGGAGTAAATAATGAAAAAACTATTTATAAAATACTATTGGATTTTTGTATTATTTTTTATTATATTTCAAGTTAAATTAGTTAATACCTTTGAATTCAAAATGAATTTAATACAAGTATCATCAATATATGCACTATTATTTACATCTTTTGTTACAGCTAATTCGTATTATTTTTTAACAAAAGGTGTAAAAAAATATAAAGATGTTTTTGAAGGTAAAATTCAAACAATAATATTTATTTTATTAGTGTTACTTATAACATTCTTTGTTGGGGGGCATCAATTATTCCTTACAGGTGATAATTGGGATATTAGTTTTTCGACAATTAGGATGTTTATATATTTATATATTTTAGTTTTCCCAATCATTTATGATTTTATAATTCTTTTAAATCATGTAGATATTAATGATAAAAAGAAAGTAAAAAAGCAAGAAAATTTGAAAGTGTTTTTTGTCATATCATTTTTATTGAATTTTGTAATAAATTTGGTTGTTGGATTAGGTTTTTATCCAGGAAATATGACTTCTGATTCTGTTGATATTATTGCACAAGCAATGGGTAGTTATCCGATTGGGGGAGGTCATCCACCATTTAATACGCTTTTATTAAGAATAATATACTTTATTTGTCCAATACCTATTGCAGGTATAATTGCATGTGATATTTTTATGGCATTAGTATTAGCATATATTTTCACTTATTTAAGAAAGAATGGGGCTAATAAAATAGTATTATTAGTATCATTATTTATATTTACTATCTTAGGTAGTAATTTGATATTAATGACAGTTCTTTGGAAAGATATTCCGTTTACTATTTCGTTATTATGGTTATCTTTTGAAATGTATAGAATAGTAAAAGAAAAAGAAAAATATTTTGAAAGTAAATTTAATATATCATTGTTGATTGTAGCCTTAATGTTTACTTATTTTATTAGATACAATGGAATATTTCCATATTATGTTTGTATTGGTTATTTAATCTATAAAGCAGTTAAGGCGGTTAAAAAGAAACCAATCATTATTACAATTGTATTAAGTATTGCTTCACTTTTAATAATTAAGTATCCAATTTATAATTTATTAGGAATTGAAAGAATGTCATATTCTGGTGGAGCCGGATCCTTTGCTTTAAAAGGTGTTGCTGCGCTAGTATATTATGATGTTGATTTATCTGAGGAAGATAAAAAGATGATTAGTGTAATAGCTGATGAAGAAACATTAAAGAAAGCTTATTCTAAATACAATATAGATACATTATCATTTGGAGAATATGGTAAAGAAATTAATGAAGGAGCAGCTAAGCTTGGGACTTTGAATTTATATAAATTATATATTAAACATTTCTTTTTGCACCCTGAAATAATTATTATGGATAGACTTGATGGAAATAATCTTTTATGGTCTTATATTACACCTGATGATGGATTTAATTCTACTTATGCGATAGGTATATGGTATCCTGCAGGTTTTGATACCAAGTTAGCTAAATTGCCTGAAGCTAATTCAAAAGAGAATGTTTATAATTCTAAATCAAATATAATAAAAACTGAAATATTATATTATCAAGATTATATTTATCAAACGCCTTGGTATTATATAATATGGAGACCAGCATTTTTCTTAACACTATTATTAATAATTATGTACTATATGTTAAAAAAGAGATACAATCTATGGCCTTTATTGTTTCCAACAATTATTAGTATAATGTTTTGGGTAATGCTATTATCTCATCAAAGTTTTAGGTATCTATGGTTCATTCAAATTAATACTTATATTACTTACTTATTTGTTTTAAAAGAAAAAAAGAATATGTAATATTCTTTTTTTTGTTATAATAGTATTTAGGGTGATTGTATGAAGAAAATATTGTATTTCATTCTTAGCGTACTAACTATTTTTATTGGATTATTAATAATAAAAAGTGACTATACTAAAACAATAATTATATATGGTTTATTATTGAACTTTTTATTATGTGGATCAGTTACTATTTCTTTTATATTTAAAAAAAGAATTGAATATAGTATTCCAGCATTTTTAATAATAATGTTTTTGTATTTGTATTTTTTCGGTATTTTTAACATTTTAAGAATCGGATTCTATTCTTTTATGATTTTAACAATTTCTATTTTTCTATTTGTAATTTTAAGATTAATAAAGAGAAGAGAGTTTAGAGTTAGTTTGAAATTGATTCTTACACCTGGATTATTAGTTTATATTATATTATATATAATTTTTGCTCTTTCTTCATTTGATGCTGCCTTTTATGTATGGGATGAATTTACATTTTGGGGGTTAGCTGCAAAAAACATGTATTATTTAAATAATTTTTATGTATTAAAAGGAACAACAATGTCTGGTTGTTTTTATCCTCCGTGCCCAATTATGTTTATATATTTTTTTAGTAAATTTATGAATAACTATAATCAAGGTATTGAATTATTTACTATGTTTATAATTAGTTTTTCTTTTATGTTACCTTTATTTGGTAAAAGTGATTTTAAAGATAATCGTAGAAATGCTATTTTATTTATTATTATGTTAATTGTTCCTGGTATTTTTTGTTTTAACTTGTTTTATAAAACTATATATGCTGATGTTTTTTTAGGATTACTAGTATCATATGACTTTATATTATTATTTAGAGATAAATGTGATAGATTTGATTTAATATCGATTTATTTATCATTATTACTTTTATCTATGACAAAAAGTATAGGAATAGTTTTATCTATTTTGAATTTGTTGTTTATGTTTATTTATCAATTTGTTTGTTGTAAAAACAAGAAAAAAACAATCATATTATTTATAATTTTTGGATTATTATTATGTTTGTTTTATATATCATGGAAAGTTTATTTGAATGTTAATTTATTATCTTATAATAATGGTTATATAAATGTTGAACCTTTAAATACTTCTATTAAATCAATGCTGTTCTGTATGAGAGATTCGATTATGTACCCTGATAAAGTGATTAATAAAACTTTTATTAATTTTGTAGATCATTTTTTTGTATCAAAATATTATATACTTTATCCTATAAAAATTAATGGATATTATTTAATAATTATTTTTGGCATATTATTGTCTTTATTAAACAATTATTATAAAAAAAGTATTTTACGTTTTAGAACTAGAATAATAGTTTTTTATAGTCTTTCTTATATTATTTTGTTACAGTTTGCATACTATATGAAATTTAGTGTTGAAGAAGCATCAAGACATAGTTCACTTGAAAGATATATTGGTACTATATGCATAGTTATTGTTTTGTTTATGATTTCAACTATATTTAATGAAAGAAATAAAAAGAACGATAAAAAGAATAATAAAATTATTACTATTACTTTAATAGGTATACTACTATTTGCTCCAGTAAATGAAATTTTTAATGCAACATTATTTTCGGCTAATAATAATTATTTGAATAGAAATAGAGTTGCTAATCAAGTAAAACTTGCTGATTATGTTATACAAAGAACAACCGAAAATGATAGATTATTTGTTATTCATCAAACTCAATCAAAGGATTCTTTTTTAATTCAATTAAGATACTTTATGACACCAAGATATTTTCCAATTGTAAATGAGTTTAGAAATGATGGCAAAGTAATGAGTGGTAAATTTAATAGTGTAGAAGAATTAACCATAGAATTATATGATAAATATGATTATGTGTTAGTAATAAATTCAGATGAGTATTTTAATGAAAATTATAATTCAATTTTTGAAAAAAAAGAAATTCAAGAAAGACAATTATATAAAATCATAAAGAAAAACGATAACAAAGTCGTTTTAGAAAAAGTTGAATAATAAAGGATAAAATAATTCAAAAAACTACAAGTTTTTAGACAAAATTAGAAAAATTAAAAGAAAATAGTAAGATGATTTAAAATCATCTTTTTTCGCGTCTATAAATTCTTCCTATGAATTGGTTCTTTAGTATGTTATACTAAAATAGAAATAAGAATGAAGGTGAATAAAAATGCAAAAGAAAAAAATACTATTAATTATTCCAGCTTATAACGAAGAAGAATGCATTTTAAATACATACAAAAAGATAATTGAACATAATAACAAAAATAAAACAAATTATGATGTAATTGTAATTAATGATGGTTCAAAAGACAATACTGAAACTATATTACAAGATAACAAAATACCACATATTCAATTGATTCAAAATTTAGGAATAGGTGGTGCTGTTCAAACAGGATATAAATATGCTTATGATAATGATTATGATATTGCAATTCAATATGATGGTGATGGACAACACGATGTTTCTTGTGTTGATAAAATCATTAAACCAATTATAAAAAAAGACGCAAATCTAGTGATTGGATCAAGATTTGTAGAAAAAGATGAGGATAATTTTAAATCTACTTTTGCTAGAAGAGTAGGAATTAACATTATATCTTTTTTTATAAAGATATTTACTGGTAAAAAAATATATGATCCAACAAGCGGGTTTAGAGCGGTTGATAAAAATATAATTGAATTATTTGCTAACAATTATCCTACAGAATATCCTGAACCTGTTTCTGAAGTTTCTATTTTAAAAAAGAAATTTGAAATCAAAGAAGTGCAAGTTAAAATGCATGAAAGACAAGGTGGAAAATCATCTATTCATGCGTGGAAAAATGCTTATTATATGATTAATGTAACAATTTCTATGTTTGTAGAAAGTATAAAGAGGTAATTAATATGATTGGATGGAAATTAAAATTAGCTGCTATTATTTCATTATTAGCTGTAATAATAGCAATTACTCATTTTGTTAAAAAAAATAAAATAACAATTAAATATGCAATAATATGGTATCTTTCATTACTTGTTTTAATATTATTTACAACTTTTCCCGAAATACTTGGATTACTTACAAATCTAATTGGAATGGAATTGAGTTCAAATTTTTTATTTGTGTTATTGATTGCTTTTTTATTTATTATTTGTATTTCTCTTACTATTATTGTTTCGGAACAAAAAGAACAAATAAGAAAATTAATACAAGAAGTTAGTTTATTAAAGAAGGAAAAATAATGAAAAAAAATTTTATATGGAATAGTATTGGTACTACATTAAATGCTTTTACATCATTATTTTTTATTATTATTGTTACAAGAATAAATGGTGTTGAACAAGCTGGATTATTTACATTTGCATTTTCTACATCTATAATTATTCAAGTTTTAGGGTATTATTCTGGTAGAGTTTTTCAAGTAACTGAAACAAATAAACAGATTAATGACTCAGATTATTTATATCAACATTTATTTACATCAATTATGATGATAGCAATTGGAGTGTTATTTTGTTTGTTTAGAAACTATGACTATGATAAATGCTTTGTAATCTTAATCTTACTAATGTTTAGAGCTGTTGAATCTTTCATAGATTCTTTATATGCAATTTTACAAAAGAAAGATTTACTATATAAAGTTGGTTTATCATATACATTGAAAGCAATATTAAGTGTAATTTTATTTCTTATTGCGGATATTATATTTAAAAACATAATCATATCTTCTTTTATGATTCTTATTGTTCAAATTGTTATCTCATTATGCTTTGATTATATAAATTTGAAAAAAATAAATTTCAAATTAAATAAATTTAATAAAAATAATGTATTATATATATTTAAAAGTGGTTTTATGATTTTTATGGTAACTTTATTTATCCAATATTTAAATAATGCACCAAAGTTTCCAATTGATAGAATGTTATCTTATTCTGATCAAACAATATATGGGATAATTGCTATGCCTGCTACTTTAATTACATTATTAGCTCAGTTTATTATTCATCCTATAATTAATTTGTTAAAAATGGATTTTGATAATAAAGATATTAATTCATTTAAAAAAAGAATTAATAGTATGTGTTATATTATAATTACTTTTGGAATATTAGCTATAGTTATTGGTTATATTTTAGCTGTTCCAGTTTTTAAAATAATATACGGAATAGATTTATCGGATTATAAAATAGATTTAATAATAATATTGTTTGGAGCTATTATGAGCGCAATAATTTCTATTTTATCCAATGCATTAATTACGATTCGTAAAACAAGAGGTCAGGCTTTTTCGTATGCTATAACTAGCATTATGACTCTTTTGATTTCAAATTTTTTGGTTAAAAAACTTTTAATATTTGGTGCATCATTAACATATTTATTTAGTATGAGTATATTGTTAATAATGTTTGTTATATATTACATCACTAGTTTAAAGACTATTGTAAAAAAAGGAGAGTAAAAATGAATATTGTTTATACATTAAATAATAATTTTTGTCCACAATTATGCGCATCACTTGCTTCTTTATGTGAAAACAATAAAGATGCAAAGAATATTAATTTTTTTATTGTTTCATATGGTATAAGTGAAGAAAATAAAAATATAATTAAAAAATTTATTAAATCATATAAAAGAAATATTGAATTTATTGAAGTCTTTGATTTAAAAAAATATTTTGATTTTGATTTTGATACATTTGGTTGGAATCCTATTACACTTGGCAGATTATTAATAGATAAATTATTACCTAAGAATATTGAAAGAGTTTTATATTTAGATTGTGATATAATAATTAGAGGAAATATTTCAAATTTATATGAAATAGATATGAATGGAAAAACACTAGCAATGAGTGTAGAACCAACTATTAATATGAAACGAATTGAAAATTTAAAAATGAATAATCATCCATATTGTAATGCAGGTGTTATTCTTGTCGATTTAAAAAAGTGGAGAAAAAATAATATTGGTAACAAAATAATCGATTATTATCGTAAACATAATGGTAGATTATTTGCGGTAGATCAAGATGCAATAAATGGTAGCATGCACAAAGATACATTAATTATTTCTCCAAGGTATAACTTTTATAATGTATTTTATCAATACAATTATAAGGTTTTAAAGAATAATTTATTACCAATAGATTATAGTAAATATGTTTCTGAAAATGATTATAAAGAGTCTAAAAAAAATCCAATAATTGTTCATTATTTAGGAGAGGAAAGACCATGGAGAAAAGGTAATACTCATAAATATCGTAAAGATTATAAGTATTATTTAGGCTTAACTCCGTATAAAGAAACTCAAGATGAAAAAGGATGGGAATTGTATTTTATTGCATGGAGATTATTTAATATGATGATTAAACCATTTCCAGCATTACGTTTAAGAATTATTAATGGATTAATTCCTGCTTTTATGAAATGGCGCTCTAAGAATGTAAAACAGGAAACTGTTAAAATCTATATTGGTGTATTTAATAAGATAAATAGTATTAGTAAAGATTGTTATGTTCCAATTCAGCTAGGAAGAGATAATTCAAAAATTAAACTAGAATGTATTGGAGATAATACTGGTGATAACATTTCTAAAGAAAATAGTACTTATTGCGAATTAACAGCTCAATATTGGTTTTGGAAAAATACAAAAGATGATATTGTTGGATTAGTGCATTATCGTAGATTTTTTTATAAAAATATTTTTAAAAGAATTAATAATATATTAAGTGAAAAAGACGTAAGAAAAATACTAAAAAATAATGATGTAATTGTTTCTGAAAAAGGATATACTTTTAATAAAACTGTAAAAGAAAAATATATAGAGAATCATATTGAAAGCGATTTTGATTTGTGTAGAAAATGCATAAAGAAAAAATTTCCTGATTATTTAGATTCTTTTGATAAAGTGTTCGATGGTAATTCATATTCACCATTTAATATGATAATAGCTAGAAAAGAAGTTTTAGATAAATATAGTGAGTGGATTTTTTCTGTATTTAACGAAATGAGCAAAAGTATAAATTATGATGATGGTAGAGATAAGTATAATAATAGAACTTTCGGATTCATGGGTGAAAGATTATTAAATGTATGGTTAGAGAAAAATAAAGAGTATAAAGTTAAATATTTACCTGTTATAAATGTCGAAGAAAATATTATTAAACAAAAAGTGATTTATATCATTAAAAAATTATTTCATAGATTCTTTTGAATATATAGGTGATTAATTATAATTTTAATTAGAAAGTAGGGTGTTTTGTATGAAAAAAGTGCTAGTTATAGGGGGAACAGGGTTTATTGGGAAAAATATTGTTACAGAGTTAAAAACACATAACATATTTACTGGATGTTATGACTTAGTTGATAAAAATTATGGTGATAATAACTATGTAGGTAATGTATTATATGATGATAATTTAGAAGATATTATTAAATCTTATGATCAAATAGTATATTTAATAACAAGTGTTTCTCCAAAAAAATCAATGGAATGTCCAAAAGAACCATATATGAATGATATTCCTATATTATTGAAAGTGTTAGATATAGCTAAAAACAATAATAAAAAAAGAGTTGTATTTGCTTCTAGTGGTGGAACAATCTATGGAGAAAATGGATTTAAACCATCAAAAGAAGATGACTTTAATGAACCCATAAATCATTATGCTATTTGTAAATTAACATCAGAGAAAATATTGGAAATGTATAATAAATTATACGATATGGAAAATATATCTTTAAGAATATCTAATCCATTTGGGTATGGTCAAAATCCTAAGTCAAATGTAGGAGCTATAACTGTATTCTCAAATAGAATGATTAATAATGAAAATATAACTTTATTTGGTGATGGAAATATAATAAGAGATTATGTTGATGTCAGTGAAGTAGCTGAGGCTTTTCGTTTGGCTTTAGATACTGATTTCAAGAATCTTGATGTTAAACCTGTATTTAATGTTGGAAGTGGTGTTGGTTTAAGTTTAAATGAAATTATATCCATTATTTCTGAAACATTGAATATTGAACCAAAGATTGATTATAAAGAAAAAAGAAAATTTGATGTTCAATATAATGTTTTAGATATTTCTCGTGCTAAGAAGTATTTGGATTATAATCCATGTGATAACGAAGTAGAAAATATAAAGAGATATGTAAGAACTTTAAAAAAATAATAAAAGGAGATTTATATGAAAAAATATGATTATTTAATAGTGGGCGCTGGGTTATTTGGTTCAACATTTGCTTATGAAGCGAGTAAAAAAGGGAAAAAATGTTTAGTAATTGATAAAAGAAATCATATTGGAGGAAACTGTTTTTGTAAAAAAATGCTAGATATTAATGTTCATTATTATGGAGCACATATTTTTCATACTTCTAATGCAAAAGTATGGAATTTTATAAATCAATTTTGTGAATTCAATAATTTTATATTAAATGTAGTTGCTAACTACAAAGGTAAAGTATATAATTTACCATTTAATATGAATACATTTAGTAAAATATGGGATGATGTTATTTATCCTGAAGATGCATTAAAACATATTGAATTTGAAAGAAAAGAAATTAATGGTAAAGAACCTAAAAATCTTGAAGAACAAGCTATTAGTTTAGTTGGTAGATCCATTTATGAAAAGTTGATAAAGGGATATACTGAAAAACAATGGAATAAGAGCTGTAAAGAATTACCATCTTTTATTATTAGAAGATTACCAGTAAGATATACATACAATAACAATTATTATTATGATAGATATCAAGGTATTCCAGTTGGAGGTTATAATCAAATCTTTGAGAAAATGCTTTCAAATTGTGATGTAGAATTAAATGTTGATTTTTTACAAAATAGAGATAAATATGAAAAAATAGCTGATAAGATTTTGTATACTGGTATGATTGATGAGTTCTATGATTATAAGTATGGTGAACTAGAGTATAGATCACTTGAGTTTGAACATATCGAAATGCCAGATGTTAAGAATTATCAAGGAACAGCTTGTATGAGTTTTACTGATTCAGATACAAAGTTTACTAGAATAATAGAGCATAAACATTTTGAATTATTGGAAGATGGTGGAACTGTTATTACTAAAGAATATTCTAAAGATTGGAAAAAAGGCGATGAAGCATATTATCCTTTGAATGATGATAAAAATAATAAACTATTTGAAAAATACAAAAAACTATCAAGTAAGGATAAAAAAATAATCTTTGGTGGAAGATTAGGTAATTATAAGTATTATGATATGGATAAAACCATAGAAGCTGCTTTAAATTTAGCTGAGGAAATTTTGTAATATGAATATACATACATTTGTAGTTCTAGCTTATAAAGAATCTGAATTTTTAGAGAGTTGTATTAAGTCATGTTTAAATCAATCTATAAAAACAAATGTAGTAATTGCTACATCAACACCGAATGATTTTATTAAAAAGATGGCTAAAAAATATAAATTAGAAGTAATTGTTAACAAATCAACCAAAAAAGGAATAGGTTATGATTTTGATTTTGCTAAAAATGCTGCTAATACTAAGCTAGTTACGATAGCACATCAAGACGATATATATGATTATACTTATGCTGAAGAAGTGATAAATGCTTATAATAAGCAACCTAAATCAATTATTATATTTCCAGACTATTATGAAATACGCAAAGAAGGAAATGTATATAAGAATCTTAATTTAAATATAAAACAAGTACTTTTATTTAAATTAAGATTTCATGGATGGTCTAATTTAAGGTTTATTAAAAGATCTGCGTTAAGATTAGGAAATGCTATTCCGTGTCCTGCTGTTACATTTGTTAATGATAATTGTCCAAAGAGTGTATTTGCTAGTGATATGAAGTGTGATATTGATTGGCTGGCATGGGAAAGGCTTTCAAAAGAAAAAGGTTATTTCTATTATATTAATAAACCTTTAATGGGTCATAGAATATATACAGGTTCTACTACTTCTGCTGTATTAAAAGATAACGGTAGAACAATAGAAGATTATGAAATTTTTAAGTTGTTCTGGCCGAAATTATTAGCTAAATTATTAACTAAGTTGTATCAAATCTCTGAGAAGAGCAATAATAAATAATATTCTTTTATGAATATTATTTTTATTTACGCTTATATAGGAAAGCTATATAATATAAAAAATTATATGAATAATCATTTGAAAATAATTAATAAAAAATTATTAAATAAAGGGAAGGTGATGAATAATGGAAATAGATGAATTATTAGAAAAAATAAATTCTTTTAAAAAGGAGGTTAATAAGTTTTATAATCAAATAAGAGCGTTAAATTGTTTAATTACAAATAGAATAGTTGAAGAAAATAACGGTGAAGAACATTTATTGAGAAGAGATAAAAAGCGAGTGATTGATGATTATTTGAACAAAGAAAAAGAATTATTATTTTTTTTGGATAATTATTTAAAAGAATTTCAAATTACGATTGAAAGATTACCAAAGGCAAAAGAAAATATTTATATTCCTCCTTTTTCTGAAAATTTTGTTTATTATTTTGATTCTATGATTAATCAACTCTCAGTACTAATAGAAGGACATAATTCATTAAGTTGTGTTTTTAATGAAAAAAAACTTGATTTTTTTCCTATAAAAAATGAATTAGGGTTATGGTGGGATTGTTATATGTTAAGAAATAGAATAGATCATTTTACTCAAACAAGATTTTTAAATTCAATAGATGAAGAATGCAAATGTTATGAAGAATTTAGTTCAAGATGTAAAATTATTTGCATATTAGAAAACAAGATATATATGAAAAGTACATTATTGGATTTCAATAAAGGAAAAGTAGTAAAACAAGTAATTAAAAAATCAATTAAAACTGGAGATAATCCTTTTGATTTATTGTTTCCAAATATAAGTGCTAAAGGTAAATATAAAAAGAGATCATCAATTATTCATATTTCAAATGATATAATGTTTGATTACGCGACTTCTTCACCTATTTTAATAGATAAGATTAATGATTTTATTAATAGTATTAATAAGCTATTTTATGATGAAATTTGTAAAGAATTAAAAGATAAAAGCATTTTAGACAATTATATAATTGGAGAAAATTTAAGTGATAAGACTATAATTAAAGATTTGTTTATTGTTTAAATATTATAGTTTAAAATAATAAACAATTTTTTTATTTTAAGTATAAACCTTAAATTATAAAATAATTGATATAAAAGATTGTGCTATAATCATGTTAAAGGTGATAATATGAAAAGAAAAGTGAGTACATTATTTGTTGTAATACCTTGTTATAATGAAGAAGAAGTTATTAAAGAAACTACTAAAAGATTAAAACAAAAATTAAATCTTTTAATAAAGAAGAATATTATTTCTAAAGAGTCTAGAGTTATGTTTGTTAATGATGGTTCAGCAGATTCTACTTGGGAGTTAATTAAAGAAATTGACTCTAAAGAAGAATTATTTACTGGTATTACTTTGTCAAGAAATAGAGGTCATCAAAATGCTTTAGTGGCTGGTCTTTTAACTGCTAGGAAATATGCAGATGTTGTAATCAGCATGGATGCTGATTTACAAGATGATATTAATGCAATTGATGAAATGTTAAAGAAGTATCATGATGGTAATGAAATAGTTTATGGAGTAAGATCTTCAAGAAAAAAAGATTCATTTTTTAAAAGATTTACTGCACAATCATTTTATGAATTTATGAATCTTATGGGTGTAGATATAATCTACAATCATGCCGATTATAGATTAACATCTAAAAGAGTTTTAGATGAATTTAAAAATTATAAAGAAGTTAATTTATTCTTAAGAGGAATATTTCCTTTGATAGGATTTAATTCAGATATTGTATATTATGAAAGAAACGAAAGGTTTGCTGGTAAATCAAAATATCCATTAAAGAAAATGCTTAATTTTGCTTGGGATGGAATAACTTCATTTAGTATTAAACCATTAAGAATGATTGCAACATTGGGATTCTTTATTTTATTTATATCATTTATAATTATGATTTATTCACTAGTTAGAAAAATATTAGGTAATACTGTTGATGGATGGACATTCTTAAATATATCGATTTGGTTTATTGGTGGTATTCAAATGCTATCCTTAGGAATAATTGGAGAATACGTTGGAAAACTATATAATGAAGCTAAAGCTAGACCTAGATTTATTGTTAGTGAGAATCTAATGGAAAAATAATATACTTTTTGTGTAACTTTGTAATAAAATTTAGTTGATTTATTATTAAGAATGACATTAGTCATTCTTTTTCGTTATCTATAATAATCTTATGTTATAATTTTTATGGAAGGTGCGATATGGAGAAGAAAGTTAATATTGTAAAAATAGGAATAGTTTTATTATTTATTTGCATATTTTTAATTGGACTAATTAATATAAATAAAATCAATGGAGACTTTGATGAAGATATGGAACAAACTATAGTTTTATATAATATTATGGACTATTCTAAGGCAATAAAATCTGAAGAACTAGTTAACTTTTTAGAAAGTAAGGGTGCGGTTCCAATCAGTAGCAACATAGAAAGAGACCATGGTGTTGCTTTATATTATATTTTTACACCATTTATATTATTAAGGAATTCAATTCCACACACTATATCCTACATATGGCACTTATATATTTTTATTATATTCTTTGTTAGTATTATTTATTTCTATAAAATAAATAAAGAACTATATAGTAGGCTAGATATATCAGTAATAATGACATTATTATATGCTTGTTCCCCAAGAATATTTATTGATGGTTTACATAATAATAAAGACATAGCATTAATGTCATTATTAGTTATATCATTGTTTTATTTATTAAAAATAATTAAAAATAATAGATTAAAAGATTGTATAAAATTTTCAATTGTATCCGCGTTTTTTTGTAATATAAAAATAATAGGAGTATTTGTTGTAGGTATCATGGGATTCTTTTATATTTTATATAATATAATTAAAAACAATACGAATAAAAAAACAATTATAAATATAATTCTGACTGTATTTTTAATATTTATTATTTATGTAATAATAACACCTGCAATTTGGGGATCTGGTAAGTTTGATTTTGTTAATTTTATTATATATAACTTAAAAAGTGGGGTTAGATTTAGAACTGTTATTTCTGTTTTATTTGAAGGAAATATGTATGATAAATTAAGTAATAAATTACCTTGGTATTATATACCTAAATTAATTGTTATAACTTTACCTATAATAATAACTATCTTATTTTTTATAGGTATGATAACTTTAAGTTATCACATTATTAGTAAGCTTGTTAAAAAAGAAATGTTAAAAGAAAATGAGTATTTTATATTTATATCAAGTGTAATACTTATTTCTATATTGCTAATTGTATTTGTTACTTCTCCAAATGTATATAATGGATGGAGACATTTTTATTTCTTATATGGACCATTATTATTAATATGTAGTTTTGCAACCTATATACTTTTAAACATTAAGAAGATAGATACGTTATTAAAAATATTATGTATGATATTTATAAGTTTAGATCTTTTATATATCATCAGCTATGGACCAGCGAATGCTGCATACTATAATTGTTTAGTAGGTAAAGAAGACATATCTAAAACTTATGAATTAGATTATTATTCAGTAACTTCTAAACAAGCGTTATTTGAATTTATATCAAGTAATAAGTTAGAGGAAAACTATGATAATAAAATATATTTAACAGGATATGATTACAATAGAATAATACTTATGGAAATGTATAATTGGTTTGAACCAAAAACAAAAGAAAAAATTGTAATTGTTGATATTGATGAAGTCTCATCTTACATAGATAAAGGAATTATTGTATATAATTTTTCAAATCCAGTATATAATAAAAGGGATATGAGTAATTATGAATTAATTTATCAATTTAAATTTCAGAATAATAATATCGTAGAATTTTATAAAATGAATTATGAAGTTGTAAGATAAAAGTAGACACTAAAAAAGTATTATTTAAACCCTAGTTGTATTTTGTAATCAACTGGGGTTTTATATTTTAAAGTAAAAATTGGACGATAATAGTTGATGTCTCGAACAATATCGTCAATTAATTTTTGAACAGTGTTACAAATTATTAATGTCAAAAACAATATACATTTCTTTTTAAATCCATCAATACTTTTTTCTTGTTATTTTTATTTTAATTATTATAATAAATAAACATAAGGAGAAGATAAAATGATTGAATTTGTTTCTAAAGAAGGAAATATATTAATGAATTATATTCCATATAATGGAACATCATGGATAAATGAAAATTTAATTGATGAAGAAAGTAGTATTAAAATAAAAAGTTTTTATTTCAATAAAAATGATATTCTTTTTTTAGATGAAGATAAAATAGTTCTTAAATTTGCTACTTTAAAAGATGATGGCTATTATTATATTAAAAAGAGAGTAACTCAAACGAATGGTAAAGTAAAATTTAATGATTTATCTATATTAAATATTAATTATTTAATGATTAAAAAAAATTTAAATATATTTCAAGCAATTGAAAATACTCGAAATAATGATGAATTAGATATAAGCATTGGTAATTCGGACGGTGATATTAATTCAAATGATTTTTTATTAATTTGTAATAAATTTCCTAATAGTTATGAAAAAGATTTGTATTATAGTTCAAGGGTACAAAATTTATTATCTAATTATTTTGAAGATTTAATTGATTATAATAAAAAATATACAAATTATATTAATAAAAAGTATAAAGAGTATGATAGATTAAAATTAGAATCTATTAGCGAATATGAACTTAAGAAATATGAAATAATAAAAGAAAAACTTGAAGAGTATTTAGTTCATGAGGATATGATTAGTGAAGAGGATTGGAAGAAACTTATTGCTGATATTATTTTACTTTTATTTCCTCAATATATAAATTATCACAAAGAATTTAGTTTTAACTTAGAGAATAATGATAGAAATAAAATAAGGGAGCAAATAGATTTTTTACTTGTAAATTCTAATGGTTGTGTTGATATCTTGGAAGTAAAGAAATCAAATTGTCCTTCGATTATTTCTTCATCAGTTGATAGAGATAATTATTTTTCTAGTAATTCATTATCAAAAACTTTAATGCAAACCGAGAAATATATTTATAATCTTCTAAGAAATTCCATTAAATCAGAAGATTTGCTTAATAAAAGATATTCATCATTTTATGGTGATGATTTTAGGTTTAGGATTATTAACCCAAAAGGTTTAATAATTGCTGGTAAAAAGAGTGGTTATAATAAATGTCAATTAAATGATTTAGAAGTAATAAAGAAAATGTATGCAAATATTATAAACATTTATACTTATGATGATTTAATTGAGATGCTTGATCGGCAAATACAATTGTTAAAGAAAAAAAGATAATTTTTATTGTAGGAAAGGATTGATAAAATGACTGATTTTGATTTATTAATAATTTTTATAAAAGCTGTATGTAAAATATATCAAAATGATTCTGATTTGATCGAAATAGGAGCTAATGAAAGAACAATTACTCATAGATTAGGTTTTTATATTGAAGAAGAATTAAATAATAAAGAATACAATGTTGATTGTGAATATAATAGAGATGGTTTTGATCCCAAAAAAAATAATAATGGAAATTATATAATACCTGATGTTATTATTCATAAAAGATTGACAGACAAAAATTATTTAGCAATTGAAGCAAAGAAAGAACAAAATAATAATCATGAATATGATGGCGCAAAAGAAAAACTAAAAGTTCTTACTAATCAAAATGGAAAATATAAATATCAATTAGGAATATTTATTGATTTTAAAAAAGACATAAAAGATGCAATTGAATCTATTATTTATTATAAAAATGGTGAAAATTATGATTATTGGAGGATATAGTGATGTTAAATAATATTGTGAGTTTCGGAATCTTAATTATAACAATTGTTATTTTATTTTTATTTGTATATGCACCAATAAAAAAAGAGAAAAATTACGGAATTAAAACAATATATATTATTATATTTATGGTTGTTTTTATTCCTTTTGTTATATTTTATATGGATTATTATGATATTACATATATAATTAGTTTTTATAAAAATTTAAATATTAATAGATGGTTTGATTTTTTATCAAATTATATATCTACTATAATGGGAACAATACTAGGGTTTGTAGGAATGTATATTATAATGATGATACAGGTGAGAGAACAAATTAATGATAATAATGATAATAAAAGGTTAGAAAATCAACCTATATTTAATTATATATTTAATGAAAAAAAAGTATATAATTGTGTATTTTTGGGTAGAAAAACAAAAGAAACATTAAATCAGGGGATGGTTATTTATAATATAGGATTAAATCATGCAAAAAATGTTAAAATTAAATATAATGATGTTGAAAAATATATTAACGATGATGGACAATCATTTTTATTAAAAGATGGTAAAATAAATGTCATTATTTATATTAACAAAAAAATAAACAATATTTATATAGAGTATGAAGATATGTTAAATAATAAGTATCAACAAAGAATAGATATTGTCTTATCAAAAACAAATAATATAATAGATGAAGTAAAAGTGTATCCTGTAATATTGTTGTAAACTAAACTATAACGATAATGATCTTCAATTATAATGTAATTGTATAAATGGTTATTATTGTTTTAGGTATATATGGTTTCTATTTCATTAAATAAATGGAAAATTAAACATACACATTTTATTGATTAAATGTTAATTATGTATTTAATTTATGATGTATTATTAATGTTAAATAAAGTGAATGAATAATAATTTATAAAAATCCTTTTAAAGCTATGAAATAATTAAAATTATTATATAATATAGTAACTTTATTACTTTTAGAGGGGTGTAATATGCAAAGAAATGAGATTATCGAAGCTATAAATCAAAAAACTCTTGAGGCAAAAAAAATAATTAATGAGATAAATGACTTAAAGAAGTTGCTTAGTAATTATGATAATCAACATAAAACAAATTTTACTAATGAAGAAAAGATTAATATTTTTATGGATTATTTTAAGGGTAGAGATAGTATATATCCTTATCTTTCTATTGATAAAAAGGATCCAAGTAAAAAATACTATATACCTAAATGTGCTAATGAATGGAATAAAAATGTTTGTAATAAAACAATGGGTAAAAAATGTAAAGATTGTCAGTATTGGGTTGATAAACCAATAGATAAAGAAGTAATAAGAAATCATTTATTTAATAGTAATCCAATTGGTATTTATCCTATGTTAGATGATGAAACTTGTTACTTTTTGGCTTTTGATTTTGATGATAAGAAAAATGAAAACGATATTAAAGAAGATGTACTTGCTTTTGCTAGTATATGTGATAAGTATAATGTCCCTATCTCTATTGAACGTAGTAGATCAGGTCATGGCATTCACGTATGGATATTTTTTGAAAACAATATAAAGGCACTAACTGCTAGAAAGATGGGAAGTCTATTATTATCAAAAACAATGGAAATACGTGATAATTTAAAAATTGATTCTTTTGATAGAATGTTTCCAAATCAAGATACCATGCCAAAAGGTGGTTATGGTAACTTAATTGTGCTTCCATTTCAAAATGAACCAATGAAATATAATAATACTGCTTTTCTAGATAGAAATTTTATTGCTTATGATGATCAATATAGCTATTTAAGTAAAGTTAAAAAAATGAGTTATGATGAGGTATTTAGCGTAATAAGAATATTATCTGAAAATACAATAGATATTAGTAATGAATATGTAGAGTTAAAGAAAGAAATTAAAAATAAACAAAAAAATAATTTTGATTTTCCAAAAAATATTGATGTTACTTTAGACAATATGGTTTATATAGATAAAGCTAATCTAAGTGCAGCTGTTAAAAACTGTTTTAGAAGACTTGCAACATTTGCCAATCCAGAATTCTTTAAAAAGCAAAGAATGAGAATGTCAGTCTATAATATTCCTATGGTAATAGATTGCAGTAAAGAAGATGATAAATACTTGATGATTCCTAGAGGTAAATTTGAATATTTACGTGACTTATGTAATCAAAATAATATAAAAATGAATATTACTGATAGAAGAAATGAAGGACAAAAATTAAATATAAAATTCAATGGTGAATTAAGGGAAGAACAAAGTCTTGCGCTAAAAGAAATGCTAAAATATGAAAATGGAATACTTGAAGCACCTACTGGGTTTGGAAAAACTGTTATATGCTGTAAGCTAATTGAAGAAAGAAATGTTAATACGCTTATAGTTACTTTTAATTTATCACTACTAAATCAATGGAAAAAAAGATTAAAAGAATTTTTGAATATTGAAGAAGTAGGTCAAATTGGTGATAATAAAAATACATTAACTAACACAATAGATGTAGCTAGCATTAAAACAATATATAATGACGGAAAATTTAGTGATATAGTTAAGAATTATGGAATGATAATTATAGATGAATGTCATCATTCCTCAGCTTATACGTATGAAGCAGCTTTAAATATGATGAATGCAAAGTATGTATATGGTGTATCTGCAACGCCGGAAAAGGAAAATGGACATACACCTATTATTAAAATGCAATGCGGTGATATTAGATATAAAGTTGATATGAAAGAATATAATAAAAAATTAAATTTATCAATGAAAGTATATAGTAAGAGTGTCCATTTGAATTTTGTTAATAAGAATGTAATGGATTATAAAATAAATGAAATATATGATTTAATATCAAAAGATGTAATTAGAAATGAAGTAGTCATAAAAGATGTGGAAGAAGAGTATAAAAATGGTAAAAATGTATTAGTATTAACAGAACGAATTGATCATTTAGAATATTTATACGAAAAATTATCCAAAATAACCGACAATATAATTGTATATCGAGGTGGATTGGGTAAAAAAGTATTAAAGAAATATGATGAATTAAATACTACTATTAAAGAAAAGAATGAAAATAAAATAATAATTGCTACTAGCTCTTGTATTGGCGAGGGTTTCGATGACTCAACATTAGAAGTATTATTCTTAACCATGCCAATATCTAGCGTAAATAGAATAGTACAATATACAGGAAGACTTCATAGGAAAAATGAGAATAAAAAAGAAATAATTGTTTATGATTATGTTGATGATAATTTTTCAATGATTAGAAATATGTTTTTAAAAAGGAAAAAGGCATATGAAAAAGTAGGGTATGAAATTATTGAAGATAATTATCAGATGACAATATAATAAAAATTATATAGTTCGACAAAAAAAATTATGGCAGAATATAAAGTGAAGTGGATATACTATGGAAACAAAAAAGATATTCTAGAAATCCTCAAATTGCTAGAGTATTAAATGAAATGGGAATAGTAAGAGAATTAAATGAAGGCGTAAAGAAAATTTATAGTGAAATACAAAGATTTTTCTTGAAAGATCCAATATATTCTGAACCAGACAGGAATTCAGTTTTACTTGTTCTTGATAATAATATAGTTATGCGTAGCCGTAGAAAAGAAGAAAGTATGTTAAAAGATAACACTATTCAAGATAAATGGAAAAATCTAAATTATTTAGTAAGACAAGTATTGACAACGATATTTGATAAAGGAGAAATAAGTTTAGAAGAAACAGCAAAAAATAATAAATAGAGGGAAAACAACAGCTGTAAAAATGTTAAATAAATTAGTAGATATGAATTTGATAGCTTGGACAGGTACATTCAAAGTCTGATAATAAAGGCAAGTATATTATAAAAAAATAGTATAGTTCAGTACCATTCAATACCGTTCAGTACCATTCAATACCGTTCAGTACTGTTTAATGTTGTTCACTAGTGCCAAATTTATTATATTTATTATTAAACAAAGAGTCTTAATTAACTCATGGAGGAGTATGTTAAATCCAAAAATAAGTGAATGACTATGAATGATAATAAATATAGGAGTTTAAAGATACTTGATAAAAGTATCTTTTTATTAGATGCTGATGTATCTAAATAATTTTGCGTCACTTACATCACTTAAATATAGGGGGTACTAATTTTAAGTATCACAATTGTCATAAGCTAGAGAAATCTAGTCTTTTTTTGATAATAAAAAATTTAAAAAATTTTAACATATTTTTATGATATGTTAAAAAAATATTAAAAAGTTAACATATTTCTTGTATATGTTAAAAAAATAGTGTAATATTATATATGAGGAGATATAATATGAAGTTATTACCATTTAATGATTTTGATTTAAAAACACCAAGAATTCTTGAAGCATTAAATGAAGCTTCTAGATCACTTGCAGAATTAAAAGGATTTGCTAATTCAATTCCTAATCAACATATTTTAATAAATGCTATTACGATAAATGAAGCTAAAGATAGTAGTGAAATTGAAAATATAGTTACTACTCATGATAGTATTTATAAAGTTTTAACAGAAAGTGGATATAAAGATGAATCTGCTAAAGAAGTTGTTGATTATAGAAGTGCCATTTGGCGTGGATATGAAATAATTAAAGAAAAAGGATTTATTTCAACTAATGTTTTAGTAGAACTTCAAGGAATGATTGAACACAATAAAGCTGGTGTCAGAAAGAATTCTGGTACTAAATTAGTAAATAGTAAAACTGGAGAAGTAATTTATACTCCACCACAAGAAGAAAAAGAAATTAGAGATTTATTAAAAAATCTTGAAAATTATATTAATGAAAATGATGATGAAGTTGATCCATTAATTAAAATGGCTTTAATTCATTATCAATTTGAATCTATTCATCCATTCTATGATGGAAATGGAAGAACTGGAAGAATATTAAATGTTTTATATTTAGTATTAAATAATCTTTTAGATAGTCCTATTTTATATTTAAGTAATTATATTAATAAAAATAAAGATCAATACTATAAATTGTTTACTGAATTTAGAGAAAAAAATAATTATGAAGATTGGATTATTTATATCTTAAAAGGAATAGAAGAAACATCTAAAAATACTATTGAATTAATTAAACTAATTCAAGGTGAGATGGAATCTTATAAAGTAGAATTTATGACTAAATTACCTAAAATATATTCTGATGAATTATTAGATTCATTATTCTTTGAAGTATATACTAGAATCAATTATATTGAAGATAGATGTGGAGTTACAAGACAAACTGCTGCTACATACTTAAATAGTTTAGTTGATGCTGGACTTCTAGAATTTGAAAAAGTAGGTAGAGAAAGTATTTATAAAAATACTAGATTAATTGATTTATTAAGTAATTTCTAAAACATATCATACCGATAACGGTATAATAGCGTAAAAAAACTAGATGATTTCAAATAATAAATAATTTATAAGTGAATGAAAAAAATCATTCACTTTTTTCTTGATAATAAAGGTAACATATGTTACCTTATGAGTAAGTAAGAAAGGAGGACACATCAATCTTTAATGGACAACAGAGAAATGACTAGTTATCAATTAAAACAACTATCTAAAATAAAAAGGTTAGTTTATAGTGGTAAAAGAAAATTTCTTAAAAGAAAAGATAGAGATTATATTTTAGATTTATTAGATTTAGGAATTGATGAGGAAAGTGCATGGAAAGAAATAATGAATCTAAGTAAAGCTGATTATTAGTATGATGATAGATCAGCATATATATTTGAAAAAGATAAAGCATTAGTATTTAAAAAGAGTATTAATGGTAACAAAGCATATATAAAAGTAAAACTAGATATTAATAAAGATGATGAAATGACAGTATGTATTTCATTTCATAAAGATATTAAAAGAGGTGATAATAATGCATTGTGATATTTGTAATTGTGACGATAGTTATATAAAAGTACATAAGCATTCATATGATATTAAAGGGAAAAAAATAGAATTTAAAAGTAAAAGAAGATTCTGTAAGAATTGTAATAATTTAGTATATGATGATTATTTAGATAATGAAGCATCTAAGAAAGCATTATCTATTTATAATGATATGTTTGGTATAAATTCAAATGAAGTATATAAATTAAGAAAGCAATTTGATTTATCTTTAGATTTCTTTTCAAGAATAATAGGATGTGCTAAAAAAACACTTATTAGTTATGAAAAAGGAAAATCAATTCCTAATGATTGTTATTTAATAGTTATTAAGAGTTTAATAGAAGAACCTAGAATAATATATACTTTAATAGATGTTAATAAGAGTGAATTTACAGAAAAAGAGTATACTAAAATTAAAGAAAAGATAAATAAATATTTTGATAATAGTACAAATGTTAATAAAGAATTAAGTGAATACAATGGATATTCTAATTATTCATTAGATAAAATTAAAAATATTATTTTATTTTTTTCAAAAGATAACGTTTTAAAAACAAAATTATTAAAAGAAATGTTTTATTCAGATTTTATTTATTATAAAAATAATTGCGTATCTATAACAGGGCTAGAGTATGCAAAATTACCATATGGGCCTGTACCTGAACAATATGAGTCAATTTTAACAAAATTAATTAGTGAAAAAGTAATAAATTATAAAGTTGAGTATAATAACCAGTATGAATGTCATAATATAAAAGCTAATTTAAATTATGATCCTAGTGTTTTTACAAAAGAAGAATTAGATGTTCTAAATATGATAAAAATGAAATTTTTAAATTTTGGTTCAAAAGAACTAGCAGACTATTCACATAAGGAAAAGGCATATACTGATACAAAACCAGGAGAAAAAATTAGTTATGATTATGCCTTTGATATAGAAATTTAAAAAAACTGTAGATTTCAAATCTACAGCTTTTTTAATCATCACTTAGTATTCCGCTTATAAAATAATTCTTTTCTTTAGAATAATTAAGTTTATATTTATATTCTACATCTAATACATCTTTTATAGCTATGAAAGCTTCATTTCTTTTATTAGTTAAAAGATTATCATTAGTGTGTACATTTAAATAACATATATCATTCTTATCTACTACTGTACCATTTTGTGGTAAATATATTTTATTATTAATAAATACATATTCTAATACAAATGGAGTTTTATCTGTATTCTTAATTAGTATTTGAATATAACCAGTAGCTTCTTCGATAGCTTTAAAATCAAATTCTTTTATATTAGTATTATCATAATCTTGATTAGGATCTAATACATAAAAGAGTGGTTCATTCTGTATTCTTATATCTTCTTTTCTTATTTTATTATCTTCTTTAATAGTTAGTATTACTCCCAAAACTGTCAAACCACCACTTATAATAGCAGCAAGTATTGGTACTATAATATAAATATTAATATCACTTAAACTCATAACTTTATCCTCACTTTATATAATTATATTAACATATAAGATATTTTTTTGTAAGATAGTATTAGGTGATTAACATGGATGATACAATAAAAAAATTACAAAGTATTATAAATGAATCTAATAATATAGTCTTCTTTGGAGGCGCAGGTGTTTCCACTGAAAGTGGAATAAAAGACTTCAGAGGTAAGAATGGCCTTTATAAAAGCCTTTATAAAGGTTATCCACCTGAATATCTATTAAGTAAAGATTGCCTAGAAGAAAATACTGAATTGTTTTATGACTACTATAGAGAATATTTAAATAATGAATCAATTGAACCAAATATGACTCATTACTTTTTAACTAAACTTGAAGAATCGGGTAAACTTAAAGCTATAGTTACTCAAAACATTGATGGATTACATGAAAAGAGTGGTTCAAAGAATGTTTTAAACATTCATGGAACAGTACTTAGAAACTATTGTAATAAATGTTTTAAAGAATATCCAAGTGATTATATATTTAAGTCTAGTGGTATCCCTAAATGTGAATGTGGTGGATTAATTAGACCTGATGTTGTACTTTATGGAGAAATGCTTAATGAATCATTTGAAGAAGCGATAAAGTATATACAAGAGTGTGATACTTTAATAGTAGGTGGAACATCTCTAAGCGTATATCCAGCAGCATCACTTGTTAGATATTTTAATGGTAAACACTTAGTTATTATTAATGATATGGTTACACCATATGATAATAATGCAGATCTAGTTATTCATTCATCTTTAGGAGAAATTTTTTCAAAAATAAAAATTTAATCTATTGAAATTATTATAGAGATGTAGTATATTACATATTGATCGAACTCAGGAATCTTTCGAAGCCCTGAGTCTTTTTATATTTATTATTGACTATAGTAACCCTAGAGGTTATAATACGTAAAAGAAAGGAGACTATAATGATCGTCAGGGAGTCTACTAAATATAAAAGAAGTTATAAAGATACTATTATAAAAAAGAAAAAGTATGAAGAACAAGAAAAAATAGAGAGACTCATTGAGATTATGATTACTTTTCCTAATTTACATAATTTTATGATTTCTCAGTATAAGGAAAAGTATCATGTAGAACAAAAGAAAGCTAACTTAAAAGAATTCTTTACCGCAAGAATAAATAAATTAAGACTAATATTTAAAACTGTAAGTGAATATCCTTACAATTATGTAGAAATAGACGAAATAGAATTAATCGAAGTAAATGATGATCATTATAAAAACTTGTAATATGATATCAGTAGGAAGTTTATTAAAAGAATATTTAGATGATAATAAAATAAGTCAAACAGAGTTTGCTGATAAATATAATATGTCTAAAAAACATGTTAATGAAATAATCTCTGGAAAGACAGGTATTTCTTTAGATACAATGATTCTTATTAGTTTAGTAACTAATAATGATTTGAATGTCTTAATCCATTTTAATGAACATAAAAAATGTGAAGATGAATTAAAATCTAAATTTAAATCAGAAAAAGAGATTAAAGAATATTTTAATTTATTTAATATAAAAGAAATGCAAGAAAAAGAGTGGATAAAACTAAGACATATCGAAGATAACGCAACAACACTATTAGACTTAAAAAACTATTTTAAAAACAATAATATTGAAAATCATCTTAATTATGTAAAAAACAATTATTTATTTAAAGAAGCAGGAAAAAAAGATCTAATTAAAACAGCAGAGTGGATATCATACTGTGAATCTAAAATAGATAATATAAATGAATATCCAAAATATAATTCAAATAATCTAAATGGTTTATTCAAGGAATTGTCTTTAGAAAGAATGAATAAATTTGATAAGGATAGATTAATTAATATATTCAAAAAGTATGGAATAGTATTGATTATTGAAGAATCTCTTAAAGGATCAAAGGTTAGAGGATGTACTCATGTTAAAGTAGATACTCCAATAATATATATGACTACATATTTAAAAAATAAAGCATCATTCTATTTTGCTTTATACCATGAGTTAGGTCATATTAAAAAAGACTATAATAAACTTAAAAATAAGACTATTGTATATGATAGTAATATAGAAAAAGAAGAAGATTTGTTTGCATTAAATCAAATGATTCCAGAAGATTTATATAATACATTAATTACTTCTAAAGACATAAAAGAAACATGTAAGAGTAATAATATACCTTTATCTTTCTTTTATTCAAGACTAGCTTATGAAGGAAGAATATCTTATACTTCAAAAGAGTATTTAAGTACTATTGAAAAGATTTTTGAATAATTATTTTCTTGTTATATTACAAATTAATGCTATAATTAATTTGTAAGCCAACTTGGCGCAATTGGTAGCGCAACTGACTTGTAATCAGTAGGTTGCGGGTTCGATTCCTGCAGTTGGCACCAGTAAGAAATTAAGTTAAACAGAAATGTTTAACTTTTTTTATTGTAAATTCTTTTGAATTTCATTAATAAATGTTATTATTAAAGAGAATAGAGGTGTCTTTTTATGAATGAAATTAATGAAAAAGCATTGGTAGAACAACTTCTTAGAATAATCAATTCAAATTATAGTGATTTTTATGCAATAGATATACCAAATGATAAAGTATATTCATTTGAGTTTAACGTAGCTAATGCACTAAAGATTAAGGGGGTACTTACATATACAGACTTCATAGATAGAGAAACAAAAAGAATAAAAGCAGAAGAAGTAGATCAATACTTTGCTGCACTTTCTTTAACTAAACTTGAAGGTCTTTATGCAAATGGTATTCACGAGTCTAAAGTTAAATATCGTAGACTTTGTGAAACAGGTGAATACAGATGGTATCAAAACATAATTAACTACTTACCATTTGAAAATGGTAAACTTATATTCATGATGAGTGAAGATGTTAATGATAGACTTACAGATACTGAAGAACATACACTTAAACTTGAAAGACAAGTAGGTGAATATAAGACAGCTCTACAAGAAGAAAGAGATCAAATTGGTAATGCTATTCTTCAAGTTAATAATACACTTGCTGCCCAAGGCAATGGTGGATTTGAGCTTAACAACACTAGGGACTATATCAACTCTGTATTTAATAAAGTATCAGTTGATAATCCTGAATTAAATAAAGTATTATCTACTAAGATAGCTCAAACAAGTAATTCTATGAAAAAGTATATCTTAATTGTTGATGATTCAGCAGTTATAAGAAATTCTTTAAAAAGAATATTTGTTGATAACTATGAAATAGTTATGGCTAAGAATGGTGATGAAGCTATAGAGATTATTAATAAGAATATTATTAGTAATAACTTTAATGATGATAGATTAAATATCGTAGGTATTCTTCTAGATTTATTAATGCCTGGTAAAAATGGATTTGATGTATTAAATTACTTAAAACAATATAGAGTATTTAATAAAGTACCAGTAGCTATTATCTCTGGTGATGAAAAACCAGAAACCAGAAAAAGAGTATATGAATACGATATCGTAGATATGCTTGAAAAACCATTTAATACTGAAAATATTAAGAAACGTATTTCAAAGATTATTTCTTTATATGAAACAGGAAATACTCTACAAAGTATGGTAACTAATCAAGCTAAAGCTTTGGAAGAGAATAAAGGTGGATGTGAAGGAATAAATGAAGTTATTGCAAACATAGTTAAAAATATTCATAATTCTGAAGTTTCACATAAACTTACAAATTATACATTAGCTTTAGCTAATGAATTAAGACTATCAGTTCCAAGTTTAAATATTGATGATATTTTTATTAAAGCAATAACTAATACTTGTTATTTATATAACATAGGATCTATTGCTATGGATAATACAAAACCATTAACAAAAGAATATGTACTTGAAGAAATAAAATATGCTGAAGAAATAATTAATGCAATTTTAGTAGAACCAAATGAAATTAAAATTGCTACAAATATAGTTAGATATTCATGTGAAACAAATAATGGCAGAGGACTTCCAAATGGAATCCAAGGAGTTGATATTCCAATCGAAGCTGCGATTGTATCACTTGCAGTAAGACTAGCAAATGATAGAAGTAAACGTCCAATCAGAGAAGTTGCTATTTCTGTTATTGAAGAAGAATCAACTAGATATAATCCTAATGTATTAAAAGCATTGAATACAATTAAGGATAAACTAGATTAATGAAAAGTAAAAAAATATTTATATATGTAATATATTTTATATTAATATTTGTATCGTTATTTATATCCACCTTTATGAGTTTTAAGAATGTAACTAATAAAGTAGAGTCATCAATAGAGTTTGTTACTCAAGGTGGATATAATTATACGGTTAATTATAAAGAGAATGAGTTATTTACTAAAGAATCACTACATGATTCATCTACTAAGAAACTACCTGGTAAATTAATTAATAAAATAGATATTAATTTTGATTATCATGTAGAGTTTAGTGATTCAGTAAAATCAAATGTATTATATTCAGTTAATACTAAATTAATCGTGGGAGATACTATAAACAAAAGTTTTCCAATTGAAACTAACTTGAGTGACTCATTCCAAGGTAAAAATTATGACTTAAGTTATGTAGCATCAATAGATTATAATCATTATAAAGAAATCTATAATAACTTCATAAATGAGATGGGTGTAACACCCACAGGGGATGCTTATTTATCAATTGAATTTGCTATTATAAATAAGATTAATTATTTAGGAATAGATGATGATAATTCAAATACTATCAAAGTAACTATTCCAATTAGTGATGATTATATTAGTATCACTAAGAATAGTGATATTAATACAAATAAGAAGACTATTAATAGAGTCAAAGATAATAACTCTATTAATAATTTCTATTCTGTATCATCTATATTTATGTGGATAGTAAGTTTACTTTTAATATTCTCATTTAGTTTATATCACTCAAGAGAGTTAGAGGTATCTTCACCATTTAAAAGAAAAATAGCTAGAATCTTAAGAGAATATGATTCTATCATCGTAGAAGTAAGAAGACTTCCTTCATTGGAAGATTTAACTGTAATTGAAACAACTACATTTAATGAACTTCTAGATGCTCAAAGTTCTTTAGAGATGCCTATCAATTATAAATTAGAGAATAATACAGCTAAATTTGTAATAGTTAAAGATAATTTAGCTTACTACTATAATATTAAAGAAAATAAAAAGGTTTAATCCTTTTTATTTTTTTGTTATTATATGTGTGAGGTTGATTTGTATGGCATCATTTACAACTAGAATTAAAGATGAAATTACAAAGATAGAAACTAATAGATTAGAATCTATCGCTGAAGTATGTGCATATTTAAAAGATAATTCAGAATTTCGTAATCATGAAATAATTATGTTTATTGAAAATGCTAGCGTAGCTAGACGTATGTTTTCTTTAATTAAAAGAATATATGGTATTAATATTAAACTTACAATAAGAACTCAAAAGAAGTTTGTTAATAAAACTATGTATATCCTAGAATTAAAAGAAAAGGTAGATATTATTACTAGCGATGTAGAAAACATGTTTAAGAATATTAAAGATTATTCTGAAGAAGAGAAGATGAGTTATCTTAAAGGTATATTCTTATCATGTGGATCTATTAATGATCCATCAACATCTAAGTATCATTTAGAGTTACTTGTTAGAACAAAAGAAGTATCTGATTTAGTAATGGAATTACTAAAAGAATTTAATTTTAATTCTAAATTAATAACTAGAAATAAAGGATATATGGTATATATTAAATCTTCAGAAGAAATAAGTGACTTTATAAAGATGTTAAATGCTATTGATGCATTATTCTATTATGAAGATATAAGAATATATAGAGATCATAAAAACATGGTTAATAGACTTAATAACTGTGAACAAGCTAATGTAGAAAAGATGATGAAGACTTGTAATGAACAAGTAGAGAACATTGAATTCCTAGAAAAAGAAGATCTTTTAGATCTTTTAGATGATAAAACTAAAACAATCGCAGAATATAGACTTAAGTATCCAGAAACAACAATGCAAGAACTAGCAGATATTATTTCGATGGAAACTGAATTTACTATTTCTAAATCAGGTATTAATCATGGATTCAGAAAAATAAAAGACTTTGTTAATAAAGCAAAGAATAATGATGGAGAGTAGTCAAACTCTCTTTTATTTTGAAGCTAAAGTTGGTATAATTTATAGAGAATAAGGGAGTGGCTAATTATGAACATCAAAGTATATCAATCAGGACTTAAATTTTTACTCATAGATGCCGTAGCTAAGCTATATAATGGTGAAGTTATCTATGAGCATAGTTTAGACCATGGAGTATTAGCAACTATTAAAGCAGATAAAATAATTGATGATAAAGAAATAGATAAAATAAAAGATTTTATGCAAAAACTTGTTGAAAAAGACATACCTTTCAACAAAAAAATTGTAAGTGTTAAAGATGCATTCGATTATTACATGAGACATAATATGCCTGAAAAGGCTAAAAACATTCAAGCAGTTAATAATATATCTGTTTCTATGTATGAATTTAATGGATCATATAATTACATGTATACACATGCTATGCCTAAATCAAGCGGTGAAATAACAATGTTTGATTTAAAATATATTAATGATAATGAAGCAATTCTTTTATATCCATTTAATGGAGAACTAGATTTTACTTTTAAGAATAAAATATATGATATGTATCAAATATGTAAATCTTGGTCTGAAAGAATAAGAGTTAATTATGTATCTGATATTAATGATTTAATTGCTCAAGGTAAAATCATAGACTTCATAAGAAATACAGACTTACTTATGGATATGACTATATATATATCAGCAGAAGCTATTATAAGAAAGAAGAAAAAAATAGTTTTACTAGCAGGTCCTTCATCATCAGGAAAAACTACATCATCTAAGAAGTTAAGTAATGCACTTACATCCCTAGGATATGATGCAATACCAATTACTTTAGATGATTACTTCCTTGAAAGAGATGAAACACCACTTCTTGAAGATGGCTCTAAAGATTATGAATCAATTAACTGTTTAGATTTAAAACTATTTAATAAACAAATAAATGCTCTTCTTAATGGAGAAGAAGTAGTACTTCCAACATATGATTTTGTATCAGGAAGTAAAATATATGATAAACCTCCGATAAAGTTAGAAAATAATGAAGTATTAGTTATCGAAGGATTACATGCAATTAATCCAAATCTATTCTTTAATGATTATAGCGCAGATTTATTTAAGATTTATGTATCTCCATTTAGTCCATTAAAGATAGATAGACATAATTATATTTCTTCAACTGATAATCGTCTTTTAAGACGTATTGCTAGAGATTTTAGAACGAGAGGAAGAAGTGCTGAAGACACACTTGCTTCTTGGGCTAAAGTACGTGAAGGAGAAGAAAAATATATCTTCCCATATAACGATATGGTAGATAATGTAATTAATACAAATAGTATTTATGAAATAGGTGTATTAAAAGTAATATTAGAACCACTACTATTAAATGTACCAATGGATTCAGAACATTATACAGATGCAAGAAGACTTTTAGATAGTATTAGAAACTTCTATCCAATATCTTCTGAATATGTATCTGAATCAAGTGTATTAAGAGAATTTATTGGTGGATCTATATATGATGTTAAGTAAGGAGAGTAAATATGAAAAGAGTAGCAATTAATGGATTTGGTCGTATTGGTAGACTAGCATTCAGAGAACTTATGAATGATACAGAACTTGAAGTTGTAGCTATCAATGATTTAGCTAAAACAGAAGATTTATATTATCTACTTAAATATGATTCAAACTTTAGAATGTTTAATTCATCTAAGTTATCATATGATGAAGAGCATATTATATATAACGGTAAAAAGATAAGAATATATCAAGAACCAGATGCAGTTAATCTTCCTTGGAAGGATGAAAGAATTGATGTAGTTCTTGAATGTTCTGGTTTCTATACAGATGTAGTAAAAGCTTATTCTCATATTAAAGCAGGAGCTAAACATGTAATTATTTCAGCACCTGCGAAAGGTGAATGTAAGACTATAGTTTATAATGTTAACCATAACATTCTAGATGGAACTGAAGAAGTTATTAGTGCAGCTTCATGTACAACTAACTGCCTTGCACCAGTATTAAAGGTACTTAATGATGAATTTACTGTTAAAACTGGTTACATGACTACAGTACATGCAACAACTAATGATCAAACTACATTAGATGTAGTTCATAAAAAAGGAGCATTATCTCGTAGAGGAAGAAGTGCAATGGCTAACATTATTCCAGCTGAAACTGGAGCTGCTAAAGCTATTGGTAAAGTTATTCCTGAGATTGATGGAAAACTTAAAGGTTCAGCATTCAGAGTTCCTGTTATTGATGGATCTGTTATTGATTTAACAGTATTAGTAGAAGAATCTGTTACAGTTGAAGATGTTAATAATGCATTCGATCATGCTCAAAATAAAACAATTAAACTAACATTTGATCCAGTAGTATCTTGTGATGTTATTGGTCAAAAGATTGGTGCACTTGTTGATGGATTATCAACAGCTGTACTTCCACAAGAAGATGGAACTACTTTAGTTAAAGTGGTAGCTTGGTATGATAATGAACTAGGATATACTACTCAAATGATTAGAACAATGAAAGTGTTAGTATAATGAAAAGTTTAAAAAGATTATTAGTATTAGTTTTATGTTTATTTATTAATGTAGTTATAGTTCATGCTGAGGACTTTGTTCCTCATGCATCCTTAGGATCATTTGATGGTGAATACTTAACTATTAACTTATGGTATGGTGGAGCAAGTGTATCTGAAATAGAGCATACTATTAAATATGACTATACATGTTTAGAATATGTTTCATCTACAGCAGAACTATATAGTTCAAACATTACTAAAGTAAGTAATGAAAATAACTATCAAGTAGATAAAGTAGAAGCTTTCGCAATGGAAGATAACTACAATACTACATATGCAACACTTACTTTTAAAGTTAAAAGCGATTATACAGTAAGAAAGACTTTATATATTACTCTAGATGATTTTATAGCTGCTTCTTCAAGTGGTAGCAAGTACAAATCAGCCCCTCTTATTATTACAGTAAGAAGAGATGCTATTAATAAAGTATATTTCTATCAAGACTATTTAAATGATTATTATAAAAGACAAATATGGTTAAATGATCATTATGTAAATATTATTATTGCCGCGATAGTAATCGTTGTTGTAGTATTCTTATTTATTATTACTCCAACACAATTTGGTGGAAGAAAAAAAGTAAATAGTATGAAAAAGAAAATAAATAAATCTTCTGGTAAAAAGAGTATTTCTAAATTTGATTTAAATCCAGATAAAATCCAAGAAATAGGCAGAAAGAAAAAAGAAGAACCCAAAAATAAACTAGAACTTGGTTCTTATGATCCTTTATCTAGTAACAAAAGAAAAAAATAATCGAAATTTATATTTTAAATGATATAATACCTCTTATAGAGGTATTTTTATGTATGAAGAGATGGTAAGAGTTATAGGAAGTTATATATTAAATAATAAGAAAATTGATAAAGCTTATTATTATAAGATTTATGATGTACTTGCTGATTATTTAAAACTAGATGATTTTGTAAATGGTTTAGCAGTTAATGACGTTAAGATAGATCCAAAAGAATCTAGTGTTTATTCACCAAAAGATAAAATAATAACTGCAAATTATTATCCTAGTGAAGCTCATAAAATGTTATTAGATAGTGTAAAAGATTTTAATGAAATGTCTTATGATTATTTAAATGCTTTATTAATCGTAGACTTACTTATACATGAAGTTAATCATGCTATTCGTTTTAATGAAATAGATATGGGTGGAAATGAACTAATTGATGAACTTATTAGAAAAAGTACTCATGTAGTAAGTAGAAAAGACTTTAATAATATAATAGATTATTTTAAAAATGAAAAAATATCAGAAAGAGTTTATAACAATAATCATGATTTATCACCTGCAGAATCAGATGCAGATTATTTAACTTTAAAAGCAATTAAGGAATTAGTACCTTACTTAGAAGATATAGATTATTCTAAAGTAACATTAGAATACTTTATAGCATTTAAATATACAGATACTTTTAATACTTTAAGAAAAAAATATAAATTAAATTATAATGCAGAATATACTAATTCTCCATCATATGACTTTTGTAATATGGTAAGAAGTAAAGATATTTATAAACCCGAGATAGTATTAGATTATAATAGAGATAATAAAGAAACATTTATTAAAGATAAAAATAAATATTCTTTAGAAGAAAGATTACAATATGGATTACAATTATCTGATATTGAACTATTAAATTATAATAGAGAAGTATTTGATAATATTGAATCAAGAGCAAACTACATAAGAAAGTATAAGAGTTAAATAATATGAATGATGAATTAGTAGAATTATTAGTAAAATATTATAAAGAAAATAAATTAGCAGATGAAAGATTTATATCTGAAGTTGAAGGCATAATTAATAATAATGAGAAAATTAAAGATGCTATTAGTGGTATTGATTGTTCAGCTAAAGAAGATATAGCTTATTATGCATATGAAGATAAAGGAATACATTTAAATAAAAATTTAGATACTTTAAGAAAAACGAAACCTAATCCAGGTTTTAATGATAGAGGTTTATTTGAAAATCTAAATATAATAATGATAATACTACATGAATTAGATCATGCTATATTATTTAATGATATGTATAAAGGTAAGTATGATTTAATGGCTAAATTAGCATTAGTATGTGATATTTATGGGGATACAAATAATTGGGATACACAAACTACTTTTAGAGAATTATTTGAATATATTAAAGAAACTATTCTAATACCTAAATATTATGAAAAATATCATGATTATGCTCCTTATGAAACAAGAGCAATAATTAATTCTAATTTTGAAACATTAGACTTAATACAAGAATTATATAAGACAGATATAGATTTAAAAGATATTAATTCTTTAGAGGATTATTATAAATCACATATTAATTCTATGATAGGAAGAAGATATGACCACTTTGAAAATGGTATATCTAATTCTCGTTCTTATGATTATTGTAATTTATTTAGTTTTAGAAAAGAGTATTTTCCTGAAGAATTAATTCTATATAATGAATCAAGAGAAAAATCATATATCGAAGATTCTAAGAACTATTCGCTAAGAGAAAGACTAAGCTTAGGTCTTCAAGCATCAGAGAAAGAAATAAATGAAAATTTTGATTTATCTAAATATATAGAGGATAATCATACTGAAATAAAAGTTGGACCTATAGTTATAGGAGCTACAAGAAAATCTAAAGTACTAATTAAATAATTAAATTTGACATTTATTCTTATAATGATAAAATAACCTCCATGAAAAGGAGGTTTTTTGTATGAGAGATGAATTAATTAAATTAATATATTATTATGAAATAAATGAAAAATATGCAGATCCTCCATTTGTTAAATCAGCAGTTAATATAATTGCAAAACAAAATGATTTAAAAGAGTATGTAAGAAGATTAAGAATAAAAGATAGTTTTTTCTATACTAATTTAGGTTTATATTTACCTAAAAAAAAGAGAATGGTTATTAATATAAGGTTTGATGATCAACTTGAGGAATTCTTAGAAATGTATCGTTACATACCTGAATACTTTTCAGAAACATTAACATTTAATTTAAATGTATTAAATACAATAATTCATGAAATGGATCATGCTTTAATGGAAAAAGAATATCAAGAAGGTAAAGATGATTTAATAATAAGATTATATAAATATGTAGATAATGATGCTTATGATAATAAGTCTAATAATCCTATTGATTATTTATTAAACAAAGTAAGAGAATTAAGATTAGATAGAGTATATGATAATAATCATGACTTTGATCCTGGAGAAAGAAGAGCAATAGTTACATCTAATTTACAAACTTTAGATATCCTTAATGGCCTTAAGAAAACAGATATAGATTATAAGAATATAAGAATTAATATTAATGCTTTTACTGCTACTACAATCGCAGATATTAAATTTGTTTATGAAAAGAAAAGTGATGGATTTACTAATTCACCATCATTTGATTTCTGTAATAAGATAAGTAAGATTGTAGATTTTTCTCAAAAGGATTTAGATATTTATAACAAATGCAAAAAAGAAAGATATAAAATGGATGCTTCTAATTTTTCTTTTGAAGAAAGAGTTCTTTATGGATTACAACTATCAAATAAAGAATTAGATTCTATTTTAAATAGTAGAGAAGCAAGAGAAAACGAAAAAGAGATTAAAAAATTAATTAGAAAATTTAAATAGTTTGACAAATAATAAATTTTTAAATATAATTAATTTTGTTGAAAGCAAATGACGAAGACGTCATATATTAAGTATTTTAAAGAGAATTCTCCATATGGTGTGAGGAGAAGAAAAGAAAGGTATATGAAGATCACTTCTGATGTGACTTGGGGATAAGCCAAGTACGTAAACTTGCGTTAAGAGTATAAGTGCATGATTTAAACTCATGAATTAAGGTGGTACCACGGAGCAAACTCACTTCGTCCTTTAGTTCATGAGTTTTTTTATTTATAAAGGAAAGGTGATATTATGAAAAAATTTAAAGAATTAGATAAGAGACCAGTAAATGAAGTTGAATCAACTATCTTAAATTACTGGAAAGAAAATAAAATCTTTGAAAAGACTATCTCTTCAAGAGAAGGTAAAGAAGACTTTGTATTCTATGATGGACCAATCTATGCTAATGCTAAACCAGGTATCCACCATGTATTAGCTAAATCAATCAAAGATTCATTTACTAAATATAAAACAATGCAAGGTTATAGAGTATTAAGAAAAATAGGTCTAGATACTCATGGTTTACCAATTGAAGTAAATGTTGAAAAGAACCTTGGTTTCTCAGGAAAACATGATATTGAAAAATTTGGTGTTGAAAACTTCTGTAAAGAATGTAATAAGAACACAGCATTAAATATTGATGAAGTTAATAAATTAACTGATATGATGGGTCAATTCATTGATTGTGAAAATCCATATGTAACATGCTCAAATGAATTTATTGAATCTGAATGGTGGATAATTAAAGAAATGTTTAAAAAGGATTTAATCTATCATGGTAATAAGATTCTATGGTATTGCCCTAGATGTGGTACTGAACTATCTTCATTTGAAGTAGCTCAAGGTTACCAAGAAGATCCAGTAAATTCAATTATATTACCATTTAAAAAAGCAGATGAAGATGCATACTTCCTAGTATGGACAACAACTCCATGGACATTAATTGCAAACGTTGCATTATGTGTTAACCCTGACTTAACTTATCTTAAAGTTAAATCTCAAGGATACACATTCTATGTTGGAGAACGCTTAGCTAACAGTGTTTTAGGAGATGACTTTGAAGTATTAGAAACATTTAAAGGTACTGACCTTAAAGGAATGAAGTATGAACAATTACTTCCATTTGTTAATGTTGAAGGTAAAGCATTTGAAGTTTTAGCAGATAATTATGTTACTGATTCAGATGGTACTGGTATTGTTCATATAGCTTCTGCTTATGGTGAAGACGATAATAGAGTAGCTACTGCTGCAGGTGTTGCATTTATTAATCCAGTTGGACCTGATGGATGTTATACTGAAGGTCCATGGAAAGGAAGACTAGTAACTGATAAAGATTTAGAAATAGAAATAATAAAATATTTAAAAGAAAATGATAAACTATTTAAAAAGATTAAATTAACTCATGATTACCCACATTGTTGGAGATGTAAGAGTGCTTTACTTAATTATCCAAAACCAGCTTGGTATGTTGCAACAACTAAGAAAAAAGCTGAAATTATTGAAGCAAATAAAAAGATTAACTGGTATCCTAGTTATGTAGGTGAAAAGAGATTTGCTAATTGGCTAGAAAACATGGTTGATTGGGGTATTTCTAGATCTCGTTATTGGGGATGTCCACTTCCAATTTGGACTAATGAAGAAACTGGTGAAATCTATTGTGTAGGTTCTCGTGAAGAATTACAAAAACTTGCAGTTGAAGATGTAGATATCATGAATATGGAATTACATAGACCATATATTGATAATGTACATATTAAATCACCAGAAACTGGAGATATATTAACTCGTGTTGAAGATGTATTAGATGTATGGTTTGACTCTGGTTCAATGCCTTATGCTCAATTCCATTATCCATTTGAAAACAAAGAATTATTTGAATCTCAATTCCCAGCTGATTTCATTGCTGAAGGATTAGACCAAACAAGAGGTTGGTTCTATGTACTTTTAGTAATATCTACAATAATCTCTGGAGAATCTTGTTTCAAAAACGTTGTAGTTAATGATATGGTTCTTGATGGTAAAGGTAAGAAAATGAGTAAATCTACTGGTAACATCGTAGACCCAGTTGCTACAATTGAAAAATATGGAGCAGATAATGTAAGATGGTACATGTTCTATGTATCACCAGTATGGACGCCATTAAAATTCGATTTTGATGGACTTAAAGAAGTACACTCTAAATTCTTTAACCCATTTAAAAACACATATTCATTCTTCCAAACATACGCAAACATTGATGGAATTGATATTAATGAATGCAATGTTCCAGTTAAAGATAGGGAAGAAATAGATAAATGGTTATTATCTAAATATAATAAGTTAGTTAAGAATGTAACTTCATTCTATGATTCATATGATCTTAACTTAGTAGTTAAAGAAATAACTTCATTTGTATCTGATGATTTATCTAATTGGTACATAAGAAGAAATAGAGATAGATTCTGGGCATCAGAACTAGATAATTCTAAGAAGTCAGTTTATATGACTACATATGAAGTATTAACTGGTCTTTGTAAATTATGTGCACCAATAATTCCTTATACTACTGAAGAAATCTATCAAAATTTAACTGGCGAAGAATCAGTACACTTAAGTGACTTCCCAACATATGACGAAAAATTAATCGTAAATGATATCGAAGTTAAGATGGATTTAGTAAGAGATTTAATCTCTACAGGAAGATTTGTTCGTGAAGATACTAAGATTAAAGTAAGACAACCTCTAAGTGAAGCTTTAATTGATGGTAAATATGAAGCAATCTTAGGTGACTTAGTTGAATTAATCAAAGAAGAATTAAATGTAAAGAAAGTAACATTTGTTACAGATTTATCTAAATACATGAATTTCAATATTAAACCTAACTTCAAAGTATGTGGAGCTATGTTTGGTCCTCGTATGAAAGATTATCAAGCATTACTTCAAAACTTAGCAGAAGAAGATGAAGAAGCATTACTTCAAGAAGAAACAATTACTGTAGACTTTGATGGAGAAAGATTAGATATTACTCCAGA
>CAMKQS010000004.1 GCA_946414975.1 uncultured Caryophanales bacterium
CCACATGGACAAAGTTGATTTCTACCAATCTTCATATTACCACTCAATCTCCTCTGGATAATCATTATAATGTAAATCATCTAATGAACAATTTTTTTCTTTACATAGTTTTTCCATATCTATTTTCATTTTTAAGTAATCTTCATAATCACCATAATTATATATAGCATCCATAATATGCATAAATTCTTTTTCTCTTTGTTTTTTTGTCATATTAGCATAATCAATAGATATTATTTCAAACCATTGTGGAATAAATATACTATCTGTTACTACTGATTCAAGTAATCCCTTTTTAATTTTATTAAATTTTATTTCTGTAAGTAAATTTTCAAGTGAATGTAATACTAATGAATAAAAGTAATTTACCATATTTATATATGGATTATATATATCATTTACTCTTTTATCTACTTTTCTTATAAAATATTTTATTAAAACCATATCTAAAAATAAATCAGGTAATAAATAATTGAAACAAAAACATATATTTTTATCAGTTATATCTTTCTTTTTAAATTTAAACCAATCTCTAGTATTATCATTTAAATCATTATCTATAAGTATTGCTCCTCTTTGTCCTTGATATGCATGCCTTACATCATATAAAAATCCATATAAATGATTTTGCATTGTGTATTCTCCATCACTAATTGGATCACCAAGTATTAAATAATTTATTGAATCATACAAGAAATCTAAATCATTATAATCTCCATAAATTGTAACTCCTGCATAATTTTCAGTTAACTCAACTTTTAACATACTATTTTACTCCTCATAATCAATATTATTTTCTTTGCACCAATTAATAGCTATTTCTTTATATTTCTTTTCTCTAAATTTATACCAATCTTCTATTATTTCAAAATTTATGCAAGTATCTTTAAATCTTCTAAAAGCACCTGGACCATTAATTGCTATGCATAATTGATTGTATAATTTTACATCATCTATTGTTTCTATAAAATCTTCCATCATAGAATATTCATGGATATCATACTTACTAGGTAGCATGATACAACTTTCTATAAGATCTTCCTGCTTCTCTTTATCATCAAAAGTATCATATTCCCCAATATAAAATATTTCATTTTTATCCGGATTAAAATATGCATGTGTATCTAATCCACCATTTACAAATTCTAATCCATCTATTACTTCATTTAATTTAATCATTATTTTTACTCCTTATTTTATTAATTTCTTCTATACTTATTGGTTTATAATTAGTTACATCAACACTTAAATTAATATGTTTATCTTCACTATAATTTTTAGGATAATCATCACTAATTTTCTTATTATGAATATGTCCATGTAAATTAATATATCCATCTTTTATCTTAGCATCTGGTAGTGGCACATGAGATAACATTAATTTGTACTCATCTAATAATATTGGTGCATGTGTTAAAACCTTAAAACCAATTTCTTCATAAAATTTAACTGGTTTTCTATCATGATTACCACGAATAAGTATAATATTTCCATTTAATCTTTTAAATATATTTTTAATTTCATCATCACTAGATAAACAAAAATCCCCTAAATGATATACGGTATCATCATTAGTTACAATATTATTCCAATTATTTATTATAGTCTCATTCATTTCATTAACATCTTTAAATGGCCTATTACAATATTTAATTATATTACTATGATGAAAATGGGTGTCAGTTATAAAATATACCATACTACCACACTCCAATTATTTTATTTATTTATACAAAATACTGCATAAAGTGGCACTGATTTTATATTGTTTTCAAATCCAAAGTTTTTAGAAGATATTCTAATACTATAATTAGGACGATATTTCTTTATATACTCATTTAAACTTTTACTATTGGTTCTTCTACCACTTTTAACTTCTACTGGAATAATATCTCCATCTATTTTTATTAAGAAATCTATTTCATATCTATCAAAATTATAATAATATAATTCTTTAGATTTAGGATATAACTCACAAGCTATATAATTTTCCGTAAGTACTCCTTTAAACATTTCATTTTTATTTAAAAGTATTTCACTATAATCTAAATTAGATAGTGATCTAAGTAATCCAACATCACTTAAATATAATTTAAATTTATCAGAATTGACAAATGCCTTTAATGGTGATTCATTTTTCTCTGTTAAATCACATTTTAATATCATATTACTAGCAAGTAACCAATCTAGACTGCTTTCATATCTAACTTTTCTTGCATCTTTATCAACTATACTATATTTAAAAGTATTATTAACTCTTGCAAGTTCTTTAGGAATAGAGTTATATATTTGACTATTTTTGATTCCTTCACTATTTTCTGTATATTTATTCATATCTGCTAAATATGATGTAATTATTTGTTCTTGCAAAGTAAAATCAACATGCGATATATTACAATCATTATCTATAAAATTATTTATCATAGCAGGCATTCCACCTAGTACTAAATATTTTTTATATAAATCTAATGCTTTTTCATGTATTGGATTCATTAGAGCTTCACTAGATTCATAATGAGTCTTTATTTCATTAATTAATTTATCTTCTTTCAAAGCCAATAAATATTCTTCAAAATCCATTGGATATAAATATTTAATTTTTACTTTACCAACTGGAAATGATGATTTAAATCTATTGATTTTAACTCCAAGTAATGAGCCAGCACAGACTATTTTATATGGTTTTTCACTTTCACAAAAATATTTTAATGAAGTAATAGCTCTTTCACTTACTTGGATTTCATCAAGGAATAAAATTGTATCATCTGGATTAATAACTACATTTTTAATTATTTCTATTTTTTCTATTATTGTATTTGGATCAATAGTTTCTTCAAATACCTCAGCAATATTTTCTTCTTTATCTAAGTTGATATAAACATAATTATTAAAATTATCCTTACAAAACTCCTCTAAAATATAAGTTTTTCCTGTTTGTCTTGCACCAACTAACATAAGTGGCATCTTATAATCATTCTTCCACTTTTTTAATTCTTCTTCTATTTTTCTATACATAGAAATTCACCTCTATATACATTTTAGCACTTTTCGTGCAAAAATACATATTTTTATTGATATTTTCGTACATTTTGTACGAATTTTACGTTTTTTTAAATAATTATTAAAAAAAAATCACTTTTTTGAACTAGTCAAGCAAAAGTAGACAGTTATAAAAAACACATTAAAACCCTGATTCAATTTTATATTGAATTGGGGTTTTATAGTTTAAAGCATATGAAGGTCTTTTATTATTATAATAATAAATATATTCTTCAATAAGTTTAGGAACATCTTTACAATGTTTTAAATCAAAATCTATTATTAACTCTTCTTTAATCCAACCATTTAATGATTCATTTACTGGATTATCCGTTGGTGTTCCTGCTCGACTCATTGAACGAGATATGTTATAATCTTCTAGAAGCTTATTATAAGCTTTTGATGAATAAACTGAACCTTGATCTGTGTGAAGAATAATCAAATTGTCAGTTTGTTCTTTTTTTATACGTTCTAATACTTGTTTTAATCCATCATAATACGATTTAATGTCTCCTTTTCGAGATACTAAACCATATCCAATTATTTCTTTATTCCAAGCATCAAAATACATTGTTAATTCATAATAAGTATTTTTAACCCAAAAAGAAGTCATATCAGATACTATCACTTCAAATGGTCTAGATAAGTATTTCCATCCATTCCAAATTAAATTATTAAATTTTTCATGTTCTTCATTTGGTTTCTTCCATTGATAATGTTTTCCTTTAGACCTTATTCCCTCATATTTACAACATAAATGAACGTGATTATTTGACCATATTATTCCATACGGCAGACTATGTCCACAACCTAACTTGAACTTCGATTGAAGTTCTTTTATATAATAAAAAAGCAAACCTCCACTTGAAATAGTTTGCTAAAACAGTATAATAACTGTTACGTGCTCTTAGGCACAATCATAAATAAGCAGTCGAAGCTGCAATGTAGTCTATGCTACCAATATCGGAACCTCGGGAATTAATCCTCTGTTCCAGTTTTAAATAAAAGGCATAACTACCAGGGAGGTTTGCAATGAATATAATACAAAAAAATGAAGAAAAAATCAATACTTTTTTAAAATTTTTAAAATTTTTTTATTTTAAATAATTCTATCAAAGAAAAGATTATTAAAGGTAAAAATCATAAGATTATTGAAGCTTTTTTATCTTATAATCCTGATTATTGTCCTTGCTGTGGTATTGTAAACGATTCTTCAAATGACATTATTAAATGGGGTTTTAGAAAAAATTGTAAAATTAAAATCCCTAATATTTCTAACTGTCGTAGTTTACTTTTGCTTCATAAACAAAGATTTTATTGTAAACATTGTCATAATACTTTTTTAGCTGAGACAAACTTAGTTAATAAATATAAAAATATTTCTAATAATTCTGAATTACAAATAAGAGTAGAACTTACTAAAAAACAATCTGAAAAAGATATTGCTGATAGAGTTAATGTTTCTCCTTCTAAAATCAATAGGGTTTTAAATGATATATCATCTAAAACTCTATTAAGGCATCCCTTTTTACCTATTAATATGAATTGGGATGAATTCAAGTCCACTAACAATATGGCTTTTATGATTATGGATAATGATAATAAAACTATATTTGATATTAAACCTTCAAGAAAATCTATTGATTTAGAACATTATTTTAGAACATATCAAAAAAGAGATAGAGATAAAGTTAAACTTATTTCAATGGACTTTTATTCAGGATACATTCATTTAGCTAAAAAACTATTTAAAAATGCACATATTGTTATTGATCGATATCATATTGTTACTCAAGTTTATAATGCTTTAAACATTACTAGAGTTAAATTATGTTATAAATCTAATCCTTATTATAATAAACTCAAACATTATTAGAAATTATTTTTAAAAAACAAAAATGACTTATCTGAAAAAAAGTACTATTCTAAATACTTTAAAAAAGAAATATCACAAAAAGAAATTGTCACATTTTTAATTAATACTAACCAAGACTTTAAAAAAACTTATGAATGTTATCAGGGAATAATTAATTCTATTAATGATAAAGATTTTACTAAATTTAAAAACATTATTTATAATCAAGATAAATATCTTCCAGATAAAATGAAAAAAGCCTTAAAACTTTTTAGAGATAATATCAAATATATTGAAAATTCATTTAGATACGATATTAATAACGGAGTTATCGAAGGTACTAACAATTTAATTAAATCATTAAAGAGAATTGCTTTTGGCTATAAAAAACATTCTCATTATATTAATAGAATTTTCTTAATTAAAGGATTAATAAAAGGATGATTTTCATCACCCTCTATACTCAATTCATTATATCAAATTATTGTTTACCAACACTATTTGACATAGAACCTTTTTTAATGTCATTATTCTTCTTTTATAGCACTGCTCAACACAATTTTTTTATTTTCCCCTATAATGACATTACACTTTCATTATAACAACAATACCAATATTAGCAATATTTTGAGAAAAATTTATTATTTTTTTCTCTTTTTTTGTGTAAAAAAATGTAAATTCATACATTTATCTTTTATATAGTTAAAACAATAAAATTAAATTATAATATATCATCAAACATCTGTTGGTAATATTTTAAAAAAATAGGAATTTATTTATAATTCCTATTCTACATTGTAATACTTGATGAAATACCAAGAGGTAATCCTATTAAATACCATCCTATAATAATTACAAACGATATAAGTGATATTATTAATATTACTGGCATCATTTTCTTCATTGTACTAAATATACTTGTATTCATATTTGAATCACTCTTATATAAAAATCCTATTGCAACTATTAAATAGATATATATTGGTGAAAATAATTTACCTACAGAATCTGAAAATACAAATACTGTTTGAGCAAATGCTGGTGTTATATTAGCACGCATTAATAATGGAACCATGATAGGTCCTAATATATTCCATTTTAGTAATGTTGATGGCATTATTATAGAAATCACTATTACCAATAAGAATATTATTAATAATAATGGAAAGCCACTAAAGTTTAAACTTCCAATAAAATCTATTATATTAGTAGCTATTACATCCCCAATATTTGACCATTCAAGCAATCCTAACATAATTGATGAGAAAAACAATAATACAAATATATATCCAGTATTTTCGAACGACTTAGTAAGAGAATATGTTGTATCATTACTATTTCTAATATTACCAGATATTCTACCATAAATATAACCACATAATACTAATATAAATATAAGTATTAACATATATCCATTTCCAAAAGCAGAATTTGGTCCAAACAATCTCACAATATATTCTTTAGTACCATCATAAAGAAGTATTCCCGAAAATGGTAAGCCAGGTACTATTGAATAAACGACCAATCCAACCAATAAAATAAATAATGACATAGATATAATAAAAGCTTTCCTAGATATATTTAAATTATCTTTTTCATCATATCTTAAGAATTTTTTACTTAATGTTTTTTCAACTAATATCGTTGATGAAATTGTTAATATAACTATACTAGCAAGCGATATATATAAATTTGAAAATATATTATATTGATATGAAGTATCAATACTAGTTGCAGATTGTGTAGTTATTAAGCCTAATAAATAATCCTGATAATTTGGGGTAATTCCAATTCCATATCCTATTGTTATTCCAAGAAACATAGTTATTATTCCAAGTGAAGGATTTCTACCTAATAATTTATAAGATACACCCGCCAGAGGTAATAATAAAGCATAACTAAAATCACCAAAAATACTTGATATCATTCCTATAAATATAAATATTAAAGTAACATATTTAGGTTTTATTTTTTTTAATGGTGTTATTAAGTGCTTTAAAAAACCACTTGATTCTAACATAGAAACAGCAATAAGAGACATTATTATATATATAATAGAGTCTAATACAGTAAAATTAGAAATAGAATTATTGAGTAAATATTTAATTCCTTCTTTTCCAAAAATATTATTTACTGTAACAACTGACGTTTCTAAAGTTCCAGCTTCTGTAACATTACCACTTACTCTAAATAAATTTAAAATAAAACTTAAAAAAGCAAATATAATACACAAAAATATAATAGTTGGTATTGGCCCCTGTTTTTTTATATTTCGTTTAATCTTTTCTCTTTTCGTTGCCATAAAACCTCCTAATATGTAACAACTTTCTTTAATTTTTTATTAAAATCAATACGTGGTAACATTATAGCTCTACCACATTTAGTACATTTTATTTTTATATCTGCACCTACTCTAATTATTTCCCATAGATTTTCTCCACATGGATGCTGTTTTTTCATAATCACTATGCTCCCTAATTTATAATCGTGCATAAATCACCACCTATTTATAATTAAATATTATAATTCTCCTATATTAAAAATATCTAAAATTCTATTTAAATCTGCTACATTTGCAAATGAAACTATTATTTTATTATCTTTTATTTTAACTTTGGTATCTAACTTTTCCTTTAGCATTTCTTCTACTTCAAAAAATTCATTATTTTTTGTTTTAGAAGTTTTTACATTTTTTACTTTTTTTTCAGTATTCTGTGAAAGTTCCTCAACATTTCTTACAGGAATTTTCTTATCAACTATATCGTGAGCCATCTCAATTATTTTTTCATCACTTTCAAGTTTGCTTAAAACTCTAGCATGACCCATACTAATTTTCTTATTTACAACCATTTCTTGAACTTCGGATGGAAGACGTAATAAACCTAATATATTTGTAACATGACTTCTACTTTTTCCTACCTTTACACTCAATTGTTCTTGCGTTAAATGTAAATTTTCAATCATAGATTTATATGCCTTTGCTTCCTCTATAGCACTTAAATTTTCCCTTTGTAAATTCTCAAGAAGAGCAATTTCCATCATTTGTTCATCATTTAAATTCCTAACTATTGCAGGTACTTTTTCAAGACCAGCAAGTTTTGAAGCACGAACTCTTCTTTCACCTGCAATTATTTCATAACCTTTTATACTCTTTTTTACAATAATTGGTTGAAATACTCCATGCTCTTTTATAGAGCTTGCAAGATCAGATAATGCCTCACTATCAAAAACTTTACGTGGTTGATATGGATTAGGTCTTAGTTCTGATATTGCTACCTCAATTATTTCTTCTTTATTTGTAGTTTCATAAACACGTTGTTCAAAACTTTGTAAATCTAAGTTTTCATTATTAAATAGCTGTTCAAGCCCAATTCCGAGTGCTCTTTTTTTAGTCTCCATTTCTTTCAATCACCTCTTTAGCTAAATTTATATATGCTTCTGTTCCTCTACTTTTAGGATCATATGCATGTATTGGTTTACCATGACTTGGTGCTTCTGATAGTCTTACCAATCTTGGAATTATTGTATCATATACTTTATCTTTAAAATAACTTTTTATTTCTTCTACCACTTCTAAACCAAGATTAGTTCTATTATCAAGCATAGTCAGTAATACACCTTCTATATCTAAAGTTGGATTCAATTTCTTTTGAGCAATCATAATAGAATTTAATAGTTGCATTATTCCCTCTAATGCAAAAAATTCACACTGTACAGGAATTATTACACTATTTGATGCCGCAAGAGCATTTGTTGTTATTAATCCTAATGATGGAGGACAATCTAAAATAATATAATCAAAAACATCAACCACTTGTGATATTTGTTTTTTTAGTTGCATTTGTGCAACAAATGAAGGATCTTGCTTGGACATCTCCATTAACTCCATATCTACACCAGCTAAATTAATTGATGCAGGAATAACGTATAAATTCTTAAAATTCGTTTTTACAACAACATCCTTTAAACTTGCCCTATCAACAAATAACTCATAAATACTAGCCTTATTCTCTCCCTTATTAATTCCAACTCCAGTTGTACTATTTCCTTGTGGATCTAAGTCTATTAGTAAAGTCTTCTTTCCTAATAATCCTAAAGACGCAGCTAAATTAATACTGGAAGTAGTTTTTCCTACTCCACCTTTTTGATTTACAAATGCAATTACTTTTGCCATAATCATCACCTTTTTAAAACATATTACTAATAATATATTACCATATTTTTATCCATAAATCTATTATTTTTAATGAAAGAAATTTTTAGCTAGCTAAAAAGTACATATTACATAGTTCAACAAATTATTATAGACTATTTGTCTATAATATTTAATACCTATTTATGAGAAAATAATAGAAAGAGTGTGAGTTATGGAAAAAGATATTTATAATACTATTGGTAAGAATATAAAAAAATATAGAATTAGTAAAGGACTTAAACAACACGATTTAGCAAGTAAGTTATATATGAGTGATAGTTTTATTGCTAAATTAGAATCTAAAACAAGACAAACAATTTCAATAGATACTTTAGAACAAATTGCAAAAACACTAGATGTTGATATTGCTGATTTTTTTAAAGAACAAAAATAAAAAGACCCTTCAAAGTGTCTTTTTTTATAAATAATTTTCCTCTTGATTATAATAAGGATTAAGTTTTTTTACTAACTTCTTTTTTTCTATACTGATTTTACTATTTAAATCGAACAAAGATTTTTCATCATATATTTCATTATTATACTCATAAAATTTTTTAATTATATAGCAAATAAAGCTTTTATTTTTCATAAGCATTTTAAAATCTTGACTGTTTTCAATAATTGAAATATATTTATTTGTCTCTGTTGAACTTTTTTCTAATAACAAATGTTCATATACATTAGTAATTAAAACCATCATCCAATTGTATATATTTTCAGAATATTCCTCTGAATTAATAATTAATAGACTCTTTTCATATATGTTTTTACAAACAAAACCATTTGACTCTCTAATTAAATCATTAATTATTTCTATAGTTTTTTCTCCAAGCCTTATACTGTCGATTTTCTCATCATTAAATTTATATCCATAATACTTTCTAAAAGCAAATATTACTGGTGGATATATTTCAACTAATTTTTTTACAATATCTGTTTCTATTGAATTAATATGAATTTTATCTATTTCATTTTTTGAAAGAACAGCATAATTATTGTAAGTAATTAGTATATCATCTATATTCTCATTAAAAATACTAAACAATTCAAAAATATCAGTTGAATTTAATAAATCATTATATAATTCATAAAAAGAATCATCATAATCGAAAAACACAGATTCTGGTATATAATTTAAATAATAATTATAATATTCTAAATATATTGTAAGCAAGTATAACTTAATGTGTAAATTCTCTATATTTTTCTTAATACCATATTTTATATCAAACATGCCAATAGAAGAATTATCAGATAATCCTTGTTTCAAATCATCAGCACTTTCATAAAACGACGTTAATCCAGAATCAATTTCATCATATATATTACTAAAAGAAACATCTTTTAAATCTATCTTATTATCTAATTTTTCTTCTGTATTATAATTATAATATTTTAATATGTTTTTTTTAGTAAAAATATTTGATTTAGTGCTTTTTAATATATATTCTTTGCATTGCTCTTTTATATTCTTTTTATTCAAATTATAACTACTTGCATATTTATAAAACAATTTATCATATTCACTTTCATTAATCATAATATTATATATTTTATCAACATAATTATCATCGATAATACTTAAAGTTTCTTTTAGCTTATCTAAAAGTAAACAAATATTCTTCTCGTCCATAAAACCCTCTTATTTTATTATATAATTTCGTAACCTCTCTCTTTGTCTATCTATATTATACCTAATTAAAAAAAAATAGCAATAAAAAACTACTAAAAATCATTTTATTTAGTAGTTTTTTTACTATCTTGTTTTTTTCTTAATTCAGTATTTAATATTCTTTTTCTAAGTCTAATATGTTGTGGTGTTACTTCTACTAATTCATCAGAATTAATATAATCAAGTGCATACTCTAGAGTAATAACACGAGGTCTTTTTAAAACAACTGTATGATCTTTTCCAGCACTTCTTGTATTAGTTAAATTTTTTCCCTTTACAACATTTACAGCTAAATCATTCTCTCTAGTATGTTCTCCGACTATCATACCTTCATATATTTCTTCTCCTGGTTCTACAAACATTACTCCCCTATCTTCTAGAGCACCTAGAGCATATGCTGTAGATTTTCCATTTTCCATTGACACTAATACACCTAATTTACGTTCTCCAATATCAACAGATTCATAAGGACGATATTCTTTAAATGAATGATTCATTATACCATAACCTTTAGTAGTAGTCATAAAATCAGTAGAAAATCCAATTAAACCACGAGATGGAATATCATATAATAATCTAGTCTGTCCATTTACATTACTCATATTAATCATAACCGCACCGCGAGTACCTAATTGTTCTATGATACTTCCAACACAGTCCTCAGGACATTCAATTTGTAGCTCCTCGTATGGTTCACACTTAACTCCATCAATTTCTTTTATTATTACTTGAGGTTTAGATACTTGTAACTCATATCCTTCACGACGCATATTTTCGATTAAAATACCAAGGTGTAATTCACCTCTACCAGATACTGTCCAAGATTCATTATCATATGGTTCTATTTTTAAAGATACGTCTCTTTCTGTTTCTTTAGTTAGTCTTTCTTCTATTTTACGTGCAGTAACTAAATCTCCTTCTTTACCACAAAAAGGACTAGTATTAACGCCAAAAGTCATTTGTAATGTTGGCTCATCAATTCTAAGAAGTGGTAATGCTTCTTCAAATCCCACATCACATACAGTCTCTCCTACAGAAATATCAGGTAATCCTGCAATAGCAATAATATCTCCCGCTTCAGCTTCTTCTATTTCAATTCTTTTAAGCCCTAAAAAACCATATATTTTAGCAACCCTAAATTGTTTTATAGAACCATCAGTTCTTACGCAACTTGCCATCTGATTTAATTTTATTTTTCCTCTTTTAACAAGTCCTATCCCAATTCTTCCAACAAATTCATTATAATCAAGTAAAGCTGGTTGAAATTGTAATGTTCCATCACTAACATTAGGATCAATAGCCTCTTCAATAATTAAATCTAAAATTTTAGTCATATCTTCTTCTTGGGTATTTATATCTGGAGAGAAACTTGATGTTCCATTTACTGCTGATACGTACACAACAGGGAAATCTAAATCATCAACATCTGCTCCTAAATCAATAAACAATTCCATTACTTCATCAACTACTTCTTTAGGACGAGCTGCAGGTTTATCTATTTTATTAACGACTACTATAGGTTTAACATGTGCCTCCATTGCTTTTTTTAGAACAAACCTAGTTTGGGGCATAGTTCCTTCATATGCATCTACAACAAGTAAAACGTTATCCACCATATTCATTATACGTTCAACTTCTCCACCAAAATCAGCATGACCTGGTGTATCTAAAATGTTAATTCGATAATCTTTATAATTGATAGCAGTAGTTTTAGCAAGAATAGTAATTCCACGTTCACGTTCTATATCATTAGAATCCATAACACGTTCTTGAACTGATTCATTATCTCTAAAAGTACCTGATGCTTGTAATAATTTATCTACAAGTGTTGTTTTTCCATGGTCTACATGGGCAATAATAGCAATATTTTTTTTCTTCATAAAACGAACTCCTTTTTCACACTTTGTCCATTATACCACAATTTAAAAAAAAGTAAAATTTTAATAATACTATTATTTAAAAGTTTTCTTTTTTATTTAACTATATAAAAAAAATAAAAATTTATTTACTATTATTTTACAAAAATTACAAATTTATTCAAGTGTATCTCTATCATTACCAATTTTTGAAGCCTCATATACTTTTACATTATCTTTTCCATCAATAGTCATAAGTAATATTTTTGATAGTGAATTATATCCTTTTACTTTTAACTGTTGAAGTACCCAATCTTTATTTTTACCTATACTATTTAAATTCTCTTTCATTATTTTTCCATCTATAATAATATTTCTACATAATCCTTCTTTTTTTACATTTAGTTTCATATCACTTGTATTAACTGGTCTATACTTTGATTTAGGTAAAATGCTAATATCTCCATTTGCTTCTAGTATAGCATATTCAATTTGATCAATATCGAAATATCCATTTATTCTACATTTTTCTAATACTTCATTAATCTCCATACGATATTTTTTTAAATTATGAATATTAAATTTTCCCCTTTCAATTATTATACTAGGTGTACCAATAAAATATCTACGCATAATAATACTTTTTATTGATAAATAAGAAATGAAATATGCGACAAGTCCAAAAATAATTACTGCAAGTATTCCATTTATTTTATTGGATTCTAAATTAATTGTCATTTCTGCTGCAAAATTTCCAATTGAAATTCCTATTACATAATCGAATAGTGACATTTGTGAAACTTGCTTTTTTCCAAGTAACTTAGTTATTAAGAATAAAGCTATTAGTGATACCATTGCTCTTACAAATACATCATATAATTCATTAATATTAATAGACATATTCATCACCATTAATATTATTTATAATATTTAAAATTATATACAAAAAAAGCATAACGATTATGCTTCTTTCTTATTTAAACCATATTTACGATTGAATTTTTCGATACGTCCTGCTTTAGAAGCTGATTTATTAGATCCTCCAACATAAAATGGATGACATTTATCACATACTTCTAAATGAATTTCTTCTTTATTTGATTTTACAGTAAATGTATTACCACAAGCACAAATAACTTTTGTATCAACATATTCTGGATGTATGTTTTTTTTCATTTCTTCTCTCCTCCCGCCATGACCTAATTTGGCCATAGAAATTTAAGTACGTTCATATTTTATCAAAAAAAAAAGATTAATGCAACTATATTATAATTTTTTTATGTACTTATCTAAATTAGACTTATTATAAAAGATACAATTATATTTATAACTAAGATTTTTTATTCTATTATAATAATAATCATTATACTTATTGTTTTTATTTACTTCATATAAGATAATTACTTCTTCTTTACTTTCTTTTCTTATAAACTTTAATAAATCTTCATAGTCTTTAACTATATTATCAATATAATCAAATGCATCTATATCAATATTATTTATATTATTTAAATCTTTGTTCCCAATATTTAATATTATTAAATTACTTTTTACAAGCAAACTATTTATCGAATATTTATTATTATTATACTTAATATCTATATTATCTATAATATCTCTTAAATAATCTACTACTCTATAATTATATTTATTATGATAAATTATATATTTATCTATTTTTTGATTACAATTTAAAGTATTAGTATAATCTTGATTTGAAATATTTAAATCAGATATTTCAAATATTGTAATTTTATCATCTACCTTTAAATTATAAATTAAACATATTGAAATTAAACACACAAATAAAAATAATATTTTTTTCATTTTATCACCAAAAAAGTAGCTTTATCGCTACTTTATTATATGTCTAAAAGTTCTATTTCAGCACCAACATCGCCTAATTTTTTAATTATATTTTCATATCCACGAAGTATATGATCAACATTATCTATTATAGTTTCACCTGTTGCGATTAAACCTGCCAAAACAAGACAAGCTCCTGCACGAAGATCTGTTGCAGTTACACTTTTCCCTTTTAATTTAGTAGGACCATAAATAAATGCTTTATTATCATTAATTTTTATTTCTGCACCCATTTTATTTAAATATTCAACATTTTGAAATCTTCGCTCGTATACAGTTTCTTCTATTTCACTAACACCAGTACATTGCGTTAATAAAGTTGTTATTGGTTGTTGTAAATCAGTAGGATATCCTGGATAACCTAAAGTTTTTATTTTTGTACTCTTGTAATTATCACCTTTTGAGACAATAACATAATCTTCTCCTTCTTCTATTTTTACACCAATTTCTATCAATTTTGAAGTTAAAGATTCAACGTGTTCATTTATTATATTACTAATTTTTAATTTTTCACCAATTAATGCACCTGCAATTATATATGTTCCAGCTTCTATCCTATCTGGTATTACTTCATGTACACACTTATGTAATTTATCAACACCCTTAATTTTGATTTGACTTGTACCTGCTCCAACTATTTTAGCTCCCATATTATTTAAAAATGTAGCAACATTTACAATTTCAGGTTCTTTTGCAGCATTTTCTATAATAGTTGTTCCTTTCGCTTTTACCGCAACTAAAATTGTATTTATTGTAGCTCCAACACTAGGCATATCTAAATACACATACCCACCCTTTAATTCATCTGCAGTAATTGTATATTTATCGCCATCTTCTTTAACCTTTGCTCCAAGTGCTTTAAATCCTTTTAAAGTTTGATCTATAGGACGAGCTCCTATAGAACAACCTCCTGGAAAATACATTTCAACTTTTTTATATTTACCTAATAATGCAGACATGAAATAATATGAAGCTCTAAGTTTTTTTGATATTCCTTTTGGTATTTCCTTATTTACAATAGACGATGAATCTATTTTAATCGTTTCTCCATCTCTTTTTACTCCTGCACCTAAGTATTCTAATATTTCATTTAAAGCATCTATATCAGATATATTTGGAACATTATATATTGTTGCATCTTCATCACAAAGAATTGCAGCAGGAATTAAAGCAACTGCACTATTTTTTGCACCACTTATTTTAATTTCACCTGTTAATTTATTTCCACCAACTATTCTTATCTTATTCATAAAAACCTCCAACACTAATATATTTTATGTTTTTGCCTAAAAAAGTGCTACGCCTTATTTATGCTCCCTAATAAACTACATTTCTTAAAAATACATTCTTTTAATTCTAACTCACCCATTTTTATTATTTTTCTTGGATCGTATGCATCATCGCTTTTCATTTTTTCTCTTAACGCATTACTCCAAGCAATTTGCAACTCTGTATTAAAATTAATTTTACATATTCCACATTCTATTGCCTTTTTTATTTGTTCATCGTATATTCCTGTACCTCCATGAAGCACTAATGGTAAAGATGTTTTTACACTTATTTCTTTCATTCTTTCAAAGTTTAGTTTAGGTTCTCCTTTATATAAACCGTGAACACTTCCTAATGCAGGAGCTAAAAAGTCAATTCCTGTTTCATTTACAAATTTAATACTTTCCATAACATCTGCATATACTATTCCACTATTTTTTTCACTATCACTACTACCTACCTGACCAATTTCTGCTTCTACTGTTACATTATGTTTTTTTGCATAATCAACAACTTCTTTAGTAATTGAAATATTTTTATCTAGTGGGTATTTAGATGCATCAATCATTACAGAAGTAAAGCCTGCATCTATTGCATTTTTGCATATTTCAAAAGAACTTCCATGATCTAAATGAAGGCAAACTGGAACTTTTATATCTAAAAAATCAAGTAAATTTTTAACCATATTACTAATTGTTTTAAATCCACCCATATACTTCATTGCTCCTTCACTTACACCAAGAATTACAGGGGATGATAATTCATTACACTTTTCTAATATAAATCTAGTCCATTCTAAATTATTAATATTAAAGTGAGGCACAGCATACTTTTCACTTTTTGCTTTATCTAACATTTTTTTCATATTTACTAACATATAATCACCCTTAATTAAAATTATTATAACATTTTTTTACTTTAGATTAAAGATATTTAGAAAATATATTAATATATAATAAAATATAGTGTAAACTATACAACAAATATAATTGCAATTAGTATTAAAATTACTCCACCAAATAAAGTTGAAATATTACCAAATATTCGATTAATCTTTTTTCCAATTAATAATCCTATTAAAGTAAAAATAAAACTAGTTAGTGAAAATATTAAACTGCTATATAATATATTATTACATATAGTATCAATTCCTAAGCCAACAGAAAAACTATCAATACTAACTGTTAATCCGAATAAAATCATATCTTTAATATTCATTACTTTAATACTATCTGTTTTTTTTATACTATCTATTATCATTTCAAATGCTATTAATACTAAAATAATAAAAATAAAAAAATTACTTGCAATAGGTAATATAAAAGCAAATTTATTTCCAACAAAATGCCCAATAATAGGCATAAATAAATGATACATTCCAACAATTACTGATAAAGTATAAATATCTTTTTTTCTTATATTTAAAGTACCATATGCAAGAGAAAGAGAAAAAGCATCCATACTTAAACTAACTGCAATAATAAAAATAATAAAAAGATTCATATAACCACCTATTAAATGGTATGAATCTATTACTATTTTATTATAAGTATTGGTTTACAATTTCTTTTACCATTGTTGTATATTCAACATCTTTATCTTCTTCTGCCTCAATCATGCATATTGGGGGAAATAACACACACCACCAATTTTCACCTTGTCCACTACCAAGTGTAACAACAAGGGATTCATACATTCCTTCTTTATATTCTACACCTTTATAAATTTTTTTAGGAAAATAATTATATCCATAATTAATATTATATCCTAAATTATAATTAACTTTATTTAAATACTTATCAATATCCTGACTAAGAATATCAATGTTTGAATTAATTATATTTCTTGAACTATCTATTGTTTTTGAATCTTTAAGAAGATTATACATATCATTTATAACTATATCTTTAACTTCCTGCTTTACTCGTTGATCACTAGGTTCATCACTATTAGCAATAACTCTAACTCTTATCGAATTATCTGGAATTTTATATTTACTAGAAAAAAATTGTCCTATTATAATGTATATAACTATTATTATAATAAAATATGGTACATATTTCATAGGTTCCTCCTAATAAATAATGTACCATTATATAACATTTAAACATAGTTATGAACATTTTTGTTCATTATTAAGTTCATTTGCAACCTCTATAAACACTTTCATAGGAATAATTTCTGCTCTATCACTTAATTTATACCCATAAATGTTCAAAACTTTGTCTATAACTTCTAAATTATAACTTTTTAAATTATTTTTTAAAGTTTTTCTTTTTTGTTTAAAACTATCTCTTACTAATTTAAAAAATAAGTCGATATTATGAACATCTTCACATTTCTCTTTCTTACTAAACTCGACAACTATACTATCAACATTAGGAACAGGAATAAAAACATTTCTACTTACATCAGTTATTTTTCTTATATTAAAATAGTAATTTAGAAATATTGATAATGAATTATAATCCTTTGATCCTTCTTTTGCCTTAAATCTATCTCCTACTTCTTTTTGTACCATAAAAATCATTTTATCAACATCTATATTATCTTCTATTATTTTTATAATTATTGGTGTAGTTATATAATATGGCAGATTTGCTATAATCATTAATTTATCATAACTGTATTTTTTTAAATCCTCTTTTATATCTCTTTTTAAAAAATCATCAAAAATTATATTATAATTATTAAAATCTTTTAAATTATCTATTAACACTTCTTCTATATCTTTATCTATTTCATAACATAAAACATATTTTGCAAGAGATACTAATTTATATGTCAATGAACCTGCACCAGGACCTATTTCTATAACCATTGTATTATTGTCAATACCGGAGTTATCCACAATTTTGTTTATAATATTAGAATCTATTATAAAATTTTGTCCAAATTTCTTTTTAAAATAAAAATTATTCTCTTTTAATTTTTCTATCATTTCTTTTTGTGAATACTTCATAATTCCTCCTAAAAAATAAATGAGGATTTACCATCCCCATCTTTGAACTGTATATGTTGTATTATTACTAGTAGTTGAATATATTGCTGGATCAGATTCAGTTGTATAAGCTAAATCCATCCATACTAAACCATTTTGCCAAGCTCTTCTCATACTTCCACCAGTATCCAAAACTACTGCATTAAATGTACCAAGTACTGGATGATCAACAGTTACAATAGTTCCACATGGAAACTGAGATAAATCTGCTGCAACTATTCTAACACTACCATATGTAGCATCATTATAATAATCACCATTTCCAGTTAGTGTATGAACAGAACCATCTTGCGCATGACAAGCTAAATAACCAACTCCATTACAACCAACACAATCTGCACCATAACCCGTCATTTTACCAACATAAACTGCATCAGAAGAACTACTAGTATCAACAGTAACTTCTTCCTTTACCTCTTCTACAGGTTCAGTAACAATAACTTCTTCTTCTTTTACTTCTTCTTGTTCAGGTACAACTTCTACAAAATTGTACGATGAAACTGTTACATCAGGATTAATCTCATATTTTATAATAGAACTAATCTTATTCATCGCTTTTTTTCTTGCAACTGATACAGTATTAATAACTATACTAGCAACCAAGAAAAATACTAATCCCGATGATACTAATAAAGCCATCTTTTTTATACTCATTTTTCACCTCGTCATAACTAATGACACATTAATTGTATCATATATATATATTTGAGTCAAATAATACTATTTAATATTGAACGTTGTTATGCAATTATCTTTAATGGTATTTAATACCTCTTTATATGAACATTTTTTTATTTTTACTAACTCATCTATTATATATTTTATATTACAAGAATTATTTTCTTTTCCTCTAAATGGTTCTGGACTAAGATAAGGACTATCTGTCTCAGTTAATATATCCTTAATTGAAATACCGCTAACAACTTCTCTTAATTTTTTACCATTTTTAAATGTTAAAACACCACCAATACCAATTTTATATCCAAGCTCTATAAATTTTTTTGCCATTTCTAAACTTGATGAAAAGCAATGAATTGTTCCTTTTAAATTATAGCTACTTAATATATTATATGTATCGTTTATTGCATCTCTACTGTGAACTACAATTGGTAAATTATATTTATCAGCAATATCCAATTGTTTTTTAAATAATTTAATCTGTTCTTCCTTATTTTCACTTATATAATGATAATCCAATCCAATCTCACCTATTCCAATTATTTTAGGATTCGATAAATTATTTATAATTATATCTATATCATATTTACTGTCTACCTCTTCTGGATGTATGCCAAGAGTTCCATAAACATTAGGATACTTATTTACTAAATCAATTACCTTCAAATTTGATTTATCATCATATCCACTAGTTATAATTATACCATCAAAATCATTAACTATTCTTTCTATATCACTACAACAATCTAAATGACAATGTGAATCTATCATATTTACCTCCACAAAAAAATTATACCATATTTTATGATATAATTTTCCTACTTATTTATATATATTAACAATAAATATACATACATAACTATTAAGTATATAAAATCCTTTATATCTAAACTAACAACAAAACTACCAAAAACGCACATACTAACAGCACATAGTAACAAAATTACTAATTTACTACTAGTTTCTTCTGTTGTCATAAATTCTCCTTATCCTCATTTACTATAACACATTATCCATATAAATGAGAATAATATATTAATTTTTTTATCGACTTATTACTCCATTTTACGCATTACTTTACATTTTTTTCAATTCTAGCAAATAATGGTGATGGATCATTTAACTTTATATCAGAATCTAATCCATCAAAATTATCAATAGAATCATAATTTTTATTTTCTGTGTTTAACTGTTTAAATATTTTATCAGATGTATCAGGTAAAAATGGTTTCAATAATACAGCTCCAACACGTATAGACTCAAGTAAATTATAAATAACTGTCTTTAGTCTTGGAATATCTTCTTTTGCTAATTTCCAAGGCATTGTTTCATCTATATATTTATTAGATCTTCTAAATATTTCAAATACCTCATCAATAGCATCTGCAACTCTTAAATTATCCATGCAGTTTTCTACTTTTTTCTTAGCTGATAGTACAACACTTTTTAATTCTTCATCTATACTATCTTCTACTTCTACTTCTGGCACAACGCCATCAAAGTATTTTTTTGCCATGGAAATTGTTCTATTTACTAAATTACCTAAAATATTAGCTAAATCTGAATTATATCTTTCAACCATTAAATCATTTGTATATGTTCCATCATTAGCAAATGGCATCTCATGAAGCATATAATACCTTACTGCATCAACACCATACTCTTTTACTAAGTCATCAGCATAAACTATATTTCCTTTTGATTTGCTCATTTTATCTTCACCAGTAAGCATCCAAGGATGACCAAACACTTTTTTAGGAAGCGGTAAATCTAGTGCCATCAACATAATTGGCCAATATATTGTATGAAATCTTAAAATATCTTTTCCAATTAAGTGAACATCACAAGGCCAAAATTCAGAAAATTTATCTGAACTTCCATCTGGATCATAACCTAAAAAAGTAATATAGTTGCTTAATGCATCTATCCATACATATATTACATGCCTATCGTCAAAACTAACAGGAATTCCCCAATCAAACGTTGTACGAGAAACACATAAATCTTGTAAACCTGGTTTAATGAAATTATTAATCATTTCATTTTTTCTACTTTCTGGTTGAATAAAGTCAGGATGTTCATCAATATATTCAACAAGTCTATCTGCATAATTACTTAATTTAAAGAAATATGCTTCTTCACTTGCTTGAGTAACTTCTCTTCCACAATCAGGACATTTCCCATCTACAAGTTGAGATTCAGTAAAGAATGATTCACAAGGAGTACAATATAGCCCCTCATACTTTCCTTTATATATATCACCTTGATCATATAATTTTTTAAATATTTTCTTTACTATTTTTTCATGATTAGGATTTGTAGTTCTAACAAATTTATCATAACTAGTGTTCATTATATCCCATATTTGTTTTACTTCTAACGAAACTTTATCTACATACTCTTGTGGTTTAATATTAGCTTCTTTAGCTTTTTCTTCTATCTTTTGTCCATGCTCATCTGTACCTGTTTGAAAATATACATTATACCCCTGCATTCTTTTATATCTAGCGATAGAATCAGCTAAAACAATTTCATATGTATTACCAATATGTGGTTTAGATGAAGTATATGCTATTGCTGTTGAAATATAAAAATTTTTTTTCATAAATTTCCTCCTTAACTAAAAATAATCACTTTTGCGTGATTATTACCGCTCATTCGAGCTTATTATAGCACATAAATTTTTATTCCTCAAGATATTTAGTAATAAATGAAGATACTATATTTGATATCTGTAATTGCTCAATATTTAGTTTATCAGTTAATGAAAAAATTAAAATAAGACCAATACATTCACCATCTTTTATGATAGGATTTGAAACATAACTACAATTATATTTTTTACCTTCAATTATTTCTACTTCTTTAAAATATGACTCTAACATTTTTTCTCTTTTATCAATTTTTTCTGATAGAAATAAACTAATATTTTGATTTAATAATTCTTTTTTTAATTTACCAGATGCGACAATAATTGTATGTAAATCTGTAATAATAATATTATTTTTCAAAAATGTGTACATTGCATCAACTAATTCTTGAGATAAGTCAGATATTCTATTAATCATCGAAAATTTTTTCATTAAAATTGAATCATTATTTACAAATATTTCTAAGCTTTCTCCACTTTTTAATCTCATATTATTTCTAATTTCTTTTGGAATTACAATTCGACCTAATTCATCAATTCTTCGTATAATACCTGTTGATTTCATATAATTCTCCTTCTAAAATTATTCTGGAAAAAATATGAAATTTTATTCTATATATTTGTTTTTTTATCTCTTCTTATAATATCAAGTAAATCATTTAAATAATAAATATAATGTTTATCTAATTTATTAATAGATAGTTCTATGTTAATCATACCTAATCTCATTGAAAATCTAAAATTTCTATTTAAAGATATTACATCAACAAACAATTTATCACCATCTAATATTTCATTATATTCTTTTGGCAAAGTAATAGTAACACTATTTTTATTTTGCTTGATATTTGTAATATTTAAATCTTTTGCCTTCTTTTCAAATAGCTGTTCATACATATATATTACGATTCTTTCATTTAAAGTTCCAAATCTATCTTCTAACTCATTTTTTAAACTATTCAATTTTTCTAATGAATCAATTTCACTAATTTTTTTATGAATTTCAATTTTTAAATCTTCTTCTTTTACATAATCATCAGATATATTATTTGATACCTCTATAAGTGGTTGTTCTTTAGTATCATGTTCTACTTTTTTACCTTTTAATAAGTCAACTTCATCACTTAACATATTTAAAAACATATCAACACCAACACTATCTACAAAACCAGATTGTTCGCCACCTAGTAAATCTCCAGCACCTCTAATTGATAAATCTCTCATTGCAATAGCAAAACCACTTCCTAGTTCAGTAAAATCTTTTATTACACTTAATCTTTTTTTTGCAATATCAGATAGTACCTTACCTTTATGATACATTAAATAACAATATGCAATTTTATTGCTTCTACCTACTCTACCACGTATTTGGTATAATTGTGATAAACCAAATCTATCCGCATCTACAACTATTAATGTATTGACACTTGGTATATCAATTCCTGTTTCAATAATTGTTGTACAAAGTAAGACATCATACTCTTTATTTTGAAATTTATACATTACATTTTCTATTTGAGTTTTATCCATTCTACCATGGATATAAGTGATTCTCGCATTAGGAACAATTTTATTAATTTCACTTTTTTTATCTTCCATATTTTCTATACTATTATATAAAACAAATACTTGCCCATCTCTAGACATTTCTTTATATATTGCATCTTTTATAATAGAATTGTTCTCTTCTAAGACATATGTTTGAACAGGAAATCTATCCACAGGTGGAGTTTCAATTAAAGAAAGACCTCTAATACCCGATACTGCCATTTGTAATGTTCTAGGTATTGGTGTTGCTGAAAGTGTTAAAACATCAATGCTATTCTTATATTCTTTAATTTTTTCCTTGTGTTTAACACCAAATCTTTGCTCTTCATCTATTATTAATAATCCTAAATTTTTAAATTCAATGTCATTTCCTAAAACCCTATGAGTGCCAATTAATAAATCAATTTTTCCTTCTTTCAATCTATCGATAATTTCTTTTTGCTTCTTCATTGGCACAAATCTATTTAATAATTCAATTTCAACATCAAAAGAACTAAATCTATCTTTTGCATTCTGATAGTGTTGATTAGATAAAATTGTAGTTGGACATAAAATTACTACTTGTTTATGACTCATTATTGCTTTAAAAACTGCTCTAAAAGCAACTTCAGTTTTTCCATATCCAACATCACCACATAAAAGCCTATCCATTGGTTTATCACTTTCCATATCTTTTTTTATTTCTAAGGTTGCTTTTAATTGGTCATCTGTTTCTTTATATGGAAAATCTTCCTCAAACATTATTTGCTCTTCACTATCTTTAAAAAATGCAAAACCTTTAGCTGCCTGTCTTTCAGAATATAATTTTAATAGATCAATAGCTATTTTTTCTACTCTTTTTTTTGTCTTTAACTTTGTTTTAGCCCATTCACTTGAACCTAATTTATTTATAACTGGAGTATAATCATCCTTTGATGAATATTTACTAATCATATCAATTTTTTCAACTGGGACATACAATTTATCGTGATCTTTATATTCAAGCATAATATAATCACGTTCTAATCCATTTTTATTAAGTGTTTTAATACCTTGATAAATACCGATTCCATGAATATAGTGAACTATATAATCACCTTTTTCAAGCTTGTTTATATCTCTAATTTTATTTCCCATTCTAAACTTTGCTTTATAAATATAATTAGTATCCTTTTTATTAAAAAGTTCTTTTTCTGATATTACAATATATTTTCCAAACATAAATCCATTATTCATTTTATGAACAACAATATTTATATAATTATCAATAATACTATTTATACTTGTTTCTATAACATCTAATTTTTCAAGCTTATCAACAACTTTTCTAGCAGTTATTTTATTATTAAGAGAAATAACAATAGTATAATCTTTTTTTAACATTAATTTTAAATATTCTTCTAGACTATCTTTATTAAAGTTTAAATTTTCAATAGTCTTTGATCTATAGTCAATTGCTTTAACATCATACTTATCAAAATAATATATATTGTCATTTTTAATTTCATCAAAATCATACATATACTTAATATTTTTATCAATATTATTTTCTATTTTATAGTTATTAATCTCATCTACAAGCATTTTATATGAATTAAATATTTGATTATAATTATTAAAAAATATAATTGGATTATTCATAAACTTACTAATGCTTTCACATTTAATATATTTAGCAAGCATATAATGTTTCATATTATCAATATCATTAACAATAAATTCAGTTGTTGGATAAATATTTATTTCATTTAAATAATTATATCTTAGCTGTGAATTAACATTAAATTCACTAATTTTTTCTATTTCATCATCAAAAAATTCAATTCTAACAGGATTATTTGATTCAAAAGGAAATACATCTAAAATAAACCCCCTTACTGCAATTTGACCGCTTTGTGAAACAACTGTTTCTCTCTCATATCCAATTTCATATAGTTTATTTTCTAATTTTTTTATATCAAAACAATCTCCAACTTTTATATGTATAATACTTTTTTTATAATCATTTCTATTAGGAAGAAATCTAAGATATCCCATTAAATTGGTTATAACAATACAATTTTTTTCTATTATTTTATTTAGTGTATCAAGTCTATAAGATAAAAACTCTGGACTAATTGCTAAAGCTTCACTTGTTAAAAAATCATCCATTGGGAAAAATTGAACATCACTAGTATAATTAAGAATAGTTTGATATATAATATTTGCTTCATATAAATTAGAAGTCACAAAAAGAACTGAATTTTTATCTTCAGCATATTTCTTATATAAATAATAACCTTTTAATTCACTAGTTAAACCATTAATAATGTGTTTACTAAAATCCAACTTTTTGTCAATAAAATTCATTATATCACCTAATTATAATTTGACATTAATCTATTAAAATCTGTATCTATAAATTCAAGTGCTATTTTTGAAGCTAATTTTATAGAATTATCTAATAGCTTATATTCTTCATTATTAATTTTTGATAAAACATAATCTTTTGTATCTTTTAATTTATCATTACCTATACCAATTTTAATTCTTTTTATATCATTAGTATTAATATTAAAAAATATACTTTTTAAACCATTATGTCCACCACTACTACTTTTTTTCTTTAATCTAACCTTTCCAAGTGACATATCAAGATCATCTACAATTATTAAAATATCTTCTATATTTATTTTAAAAAAATTAACATAATCTCGAACTACTTCCCCAGATAAATTCATATATTTTTGAGGTTTTAAAAAAATAACTTTTTCTCCATTTAAGTTTATATCAAAATATAAGCCATTAAATTTTGACTTATTATATTCCATATTTAATTTTTTTGCAATTTCATCCATTACCATAAATCCCATATTGTGTCTTGTTTTTTCATATTCTTTTCCAGGATTTCCCAAACCTACTATTAATTTCACTAATTATCTCCTTTTTCTTTTTGATAATATGCATAAACATCACTTTTTTTCATATTTCTTTCTTTTGCTACTTGTTTTATAGCATCCATTATTTTTAAATCTTGTGATATATATAATTCTATATGTTCCATTAAAGACATATCATTATAATTATCAATTTCATTATTTCCTTCTACAACAATCACAAATTCGCCTTTAATTTCATCTAATTTATTTAAAATATTTCCCAAAGTTCCATAATATTTTTTTTCATATTTTTTTGTTATTTCCCGGGAAATAGATATTTTTCTATTATTTCCCAATATTTGGTTCATATCTTCAATGGTTTCTTCAATTCTATGAGGGGCCTCATAAAATATTATTGTTTCTTTTTCAAATCTTAATTTTTCCAATTCTTTTTTTCTATTTGACTTTTTTGAATTTAAAAAACCATAAAATAAAAATGGTTGGGGTATAATTCCAGAAGTTATTAATGCGGGAATGAACGCTGTTGGACCTGGTATAGCAATTACTTCGTAATTATGCTCTACCGCTGCATTAGTAAGTATATAACCTGGATCACTTATACAAGGAGTACCCCTATCACTCACTATTCCAACATTTTTTCCTTCTTCCAAATACTTCAACATCTTATTAATATTACTCTCTTCATTAAACTTATGACTTGAAATAAGCTTCTTTTTAATATTCAAATAATTTAATAAAATACTAGTAGATCTAGTATCCTCACAAAATATAATATCAACATAATTTAATGTATCAATAATTCTTTTACTTATATCATCCATATTTCCAATAGGAGTTGGAATTAAATATAATTTATTATTATCCATATTTATTCCTCCTTAGATTTGAACATTTTATTTATTATTTCTGTATATGAGCCATCATTATTATGTACATACAATGGTGGCAATAATTTTAAACCAGCTCGTCCATTTTTTATTCCTTCAATTAATACTAAATTACTCTCCGAAGATTCTTTTGGATAAATAAATTGAATTTTTTTAGGCTCAATATTATTTTTTTTCATATTTTCAATAATTTCAATTAATCTATTTGTTCTATGAACTATTGCAATATTACCATTATTTTTCAATAATTTTTTTGCAATTAAACATACTTTTTCTATATCAAGGTAAACTTCATGACGTGCAATTCTTTTATAACTTGATAAATTTTGTTTCGTAAATTCATTTATTTTAAAATAAGGTGGATTACAAGTTATTGTATCAAATGAGTCTGATTCTATATTTTTATACAATTCGTTAATATCTCCATTAATTATTTTTATTTGTCTATCGCATTTATTATAATTAACGGATTTAACTGCAAGTTTAAATACATCCTTTTGTATTTCTACACCTGTAATACTTGCATTTGTTCTAGTAGATAATATTAAAGGAATTACAGCATTTCCGCATCCTATATCAAGTATATTACTTACTTTTTTATTAATAGTGACAAAGTTTGCTAATAATACAGAATCTAGTGAAAAACAGAACATCTCAGTATCTTGATATATTTTATAACCATTATAATCTAACAAATCATTTAATACAATCATCTGAATCACACTCTATTATTTCTTTATTTTCATTTATAATACTAAACTTTCTTTTAAGTGGATCAATATTTACTACTTTTCCATTTCCTTTTTTTGTTTTTACATTTTTCCCAATCCTAGGTATATTTTTTAAACACTCTTTATAACAATCCTCTTCATATTTTAGACAACAAAGAAGTCTTCCACAAATACCATTTATTTTATTAGGATTAAGAGCAATATTTTGATCTTTTGCCATATTAATAGAAACACTATTAAATTCTTTTAAAAAACCTTTACAACATAGTTCTCTACCACATTGGCCACAACCACCAATTTCTTTAGCCTTATCTCTTACACCGACTTGTTTTAGTTCGATTCTTGTTCTATATATATTTGCAAGTTCTTTTGCCAAATTTCTAAAATCTACTCTATCTTCAGATGTAAATTTAAATATTAATTTATCCCTATCAAAAGTATAATATGCTGAAAATAACTTCATATTCAATTTATATTTATTTATTAATTCACGACATTTAATCATTGCTTTTTGCGAATCAATCTTATTTTTTTTATATTTATTAATATCTTTTATACTTGCTACTCTAATAAACTTATTTTCATCTGAAATTTTATGATTAATATTACTACTAATTCCAATTACAGTTCCACATTCCATTCCAACATCAGTTTGAATAATTATTTTATCATTTGTTTTAATAATTTTATCTTTAATATCAACATATATATTTCTATTATTAACACTTACATTTATAATTGACATTTATCCACCTTCTCAAAATTAATAATTAATTTGTCTATTAATAAATTTAGATTAACATTATTAATTATATATTTTTTAAATTCTAATATTATATCGATTTTTTTTAAAATATTTGCTATTTTTTGAGTTTCAAAATTACCTATTTCAATATCATAATCCTTAAATATCTTCAATTCATTATTTAAAATATAGTTTATTATATCATTATAAAATAATATCATTATTTCAAAAAAATGAATATAATATATTCTATCTTTCAATTTACTATGAACTAAATCATTTGTATAAGCAATTGAATTAATTTTTTCTTTTTCTAAAAACTTAACAAAATTTAATGTATCATCAATCATATTTTTGTCATATTTTTTTAAAATATTTAGATCACTAGCTTTATATGAAGTTTTTAAACTAATTATTTGACATCTTGATATTATTGTATCAAGAATTTTTTCTTTATTTTCAGTAACTAAAATAGCTATAATTCCTTCAGCAGGTTCCTCAATAAATTTTAATAGTTTATTCGCAACACTATCTTTTATTTTATCTGCATTATTAATTATATATATTTTTCTCTTTCCAATAACAGGTTTAAAGTTAAAATTTTTTTGTAAAGATTCTATTTTCTCCTTTTTTATCCACATATCATTTGTATCTATAATTTCTAGTTCAATAAAATTATTGTCATCAATTGCATTACATTGATTACAATTATTACATTTAGAACTATTAAAATAGTTATGAGGACATAATAATACTTTTGCAAATGCTATAGCAAAATCTAATCCATAATTATTTCCCAAAGTTTCTATTAAATAAGCATGCGCAATTCTATCGCTATTAACAGCATTTTTTATAATATTATATCCTATTGATTGTATATTTTTATAATCATCTATCATAAATTCTTATATGAATATTAAAAAATAACTAAATAAACAAAAATTAAACTCAAAAGTGCTGGAATGCCAAATAAAGAAATTGAAACAATTGTTACTATATTAATTGGAATAATAAAATTTAATGGGCCAATAATAGTATTATAACCATATAACAAAAAAGAACTGAAAATTATTCTTTTTACTAATTTTATAACATAGATATACATATAATCACCAATATAATTATATGCAAAAATATATTTTAATTATTACTTATAATATTCCTATTTTCTAAAGCCATTTCAAGAGTTAAGGAATCAACATAATCTATTTCTGCACCATTAGGTATTCCTCTAGCAATTCTAGATACTATTACATCATAATTTTCAAGTAATTTTGAAATATATAATGCAGTAGTTTCTCCCTCAATACTTGGTTTTAAAGCAATAATTACTTCTTTTACTTCATTTTCTTTTATTATATTAATAATCTTATCAATTTCAATAGTGCTTGGATCTAATCCATTTGAAGGTGATATTAAATTATTCAAAACATAGTATTTACCTTTAAAAATATTATTTTTTTCAATCAAATTAATATATTTAGCATTTTCTACAATGCATAAAATACTATTATCCCTGTTTGAATCTTTACATATCTCACATAATTCATCTTCTGTTAAATTATTACACTTATTACAACGTTTTATTTTTACTTTTACATCATTAAGTGAATTTGCAAATAAACTAATTACTTCTTCTGATAAATCAAGTGTAGACAATGCAAGTCTCTCTGCAGTTTTTGCACCTATTGATGGATATTTTTTAAAGCATTCTATTAAATTCAAAATTGTTTCAGGATATTTCATTAAAATAATCCTGGAATTCCTTTAGTGTATGCACCCATCTTTTCTTCCATTTCTTTATCATATTGTGACTTTGCATTACCAATTGCAACAATTAACATATCTTCTAACATTTCAATATCATCTTTATCAAGTTTATCTGTATCAATTTTTATAGATGTAACATTGCCAGCAACTAATTCTACTTTTACATATGAAGATTCTCCATAAAATTTTTTTGAATTAACTTCCTCTTGAGTTTTCATCATTTTACTTTGCATATTTTGTGCTTGTTTAAGCATTGATTGCATATTCATATTTATTCCTCCTACTCATATTTTACTATTTCCTTAAACGTATTGTCAATATCATTATATTTAAAAGTATTATCTTCTCTATTCTTTATATCTAGTACTATATCATCCATTAAAGTATACTTATTTAATCCATTTTTCATACTAGAATTAAAATCTTTTTTTATTATTTCCCAATCGTTTTCATTAATTGCTATTACTTTATATTTTTCATTATATAATTTAAATAACAATTCTTCTATTTTATTAAATAAATTGTTAAAATAATCAGTAAATTTCATGTCACTATATACAAATACAATATATTCATTTCCCTTAATTTTTACTTCCCCATCTAAAAGTATAGAAACAATAGAACCATATAATTCATCATTTATATAGTCTTTAATATTTTTATAAGCATTTTTAAATTTAATAAAATCCCTTTTATTAAACTGAGCTAAAGCATTGTTAATTCTTCTATTTTTAAATTCGTTAAAGTTACTAATTTTTATTATTTCTAAATTTGCTTTTGTTTTTTCTTTTTTGTTATTATCATTTTCTTTTTTACATTCTTTTATAGTATTATCAATATCATTATTTTCTTTTTTACATTCTTTTATAGTATTATCAATATCATTATTTTCTTTGACTTTTTTTATTATACTAAATGATTTTAATATACAAAGCTGTGCTAACATTATTCTATTATTATCGATTTTCATATCTTTAATATATTTATTAAAAATATCAATAATTAAATACAATTTCATTTCATCAATTAATTTTAAATACTCCTCATATTTTTTTGACTCATCTTCATTTTCAAAATAATCAGAAGCATTTGCATATATAATTATATTTTTTAAATTATTAACAATTTTTTCAAAAGTAATAACTAAGTTTTTTCCTTCATCGTTATATTTATTAATTTTTTCTAATACACTATTAATTTTTTTTTGCAACAATTCTTCAATAAACACATACAATTGTTCGTTTGAAATTAAACCACATAGATTATCAACATCGTCAATTTCTATTATTCCATTTTTATACGCAGCAAGTTGGTCTAATAAACTAATCGCATCTCTCATTCCACCATTAGAATAGATTGCAATACTTTTTAAAGATTCTTCTGTAATTTTTATATTTTCATTTTTACATATAAAAGATAATCTATTTACTATTTCACTATTTGTAATTCTTTGAAAATCAAAATTTTGACATCTAGATATTATAGTTTCTGGAACTTTATACAACTCAGTTGTAGCTAATATAAATATTACAAATTCAGGAGGCTCCTCAAGTGTTTTTAAAAGTGCATTAAAAGCAGACGTTGACAACATATGAACTTCATCAACAATATATACTTTATATTTACTATTATTTGGTACCAAATTAACACTATTTTTCAAATTTCTTATTTCATCTACTCCATTATTTGAAGCGGCATCTATTTCAATAATATCAATTGATTTATTATTAATATAATCAATACAATTTTCACATTGTTCACAAGGTAATCCATCTTCAATATTTTTACAATTTATTGTTTTAGCGAATATTTTTGCAATACTTGTTTTACCAGTTCCTCTCGGCCCTGAAAAAATATACGCATGTGAAATTTTATTGTTATTTATTGCATTCATTAATGTATTTACAATTATTTTTTGTCCGACAACTTCAGAGAAATTCGTAGGTCTATATTTTCTATACAATGCTTGGTACATATTTACCTCCTATGTTTCACGTGAAACATTACTGTCTTTTTTGTTTAAAAAAACACACTAATTTTTCTTTTAAATCAGAATTCATATCTAATTTTTCAACTTCTATTTTACTATTTTTTAACAATTCTGTACATCCATAATTATCATTTTTTATTAAATAATATACTTTTTTTATTCTAGACTGAATTATTGCTCCACAACACATCATACAGGGTTCCATCGTACAATATAATTCACAATCATCTAATCGCCAATTATTAATTTTTTTATTTGCAGCAGTAATAGCTAGTATTTCTGCATGAAATACTGCTTTATTCTTTTTTTCCTTCTTGTTGTATCCTTTTCCAATGATTTTATTATTTTTTACTATTACTGCTCCAACTGGAACATCTCCTTTTTTCAACGCTTTAAGAGCCAACCTTTCCGCTACAGACATATAATCCATTATTACCTCCTATGTTTCACGTGAAACATACCTAACTACAAAAAAAGCACACACACTTAGGGATTCTTAAGGCTGCTGTCTTCCAACTCTGACCTGGTTCGAATATAAATGTTGTGCATTAATAATATACTATATTTTTTATTATTGTGCAATAAAATATTTAATGTTTCACGTGAAACATATATTTTATTAATGTTAAAATCATATTTAATGTTTCACGTGAAACATTAAATATACAATCAAAAAAATAATAATTATATTTATTAAATTATTTTTATAATAAAAAATGGCTTTGTTGGCCATTTTAATTAATCATCTAATGTTTCACGTGAAACATCATTACTTTCTTCAGATAAATTATCTAAATCATTATTTTCAATATCCTTATTAATCAACGTAATAGTACTTACTTTTTGATTATCTTTTAAATTAATAAGTTTAACTCCCTGTGCAACTCTTCCAGTAGTAGATACTTGATCAAGTGAAACTCTAATTATTATTCCACTATCTGTTACAATCATTAAATCTTCATCACCTATAACACTTTTAAATGCAACAATATTTCCGTTTTTATCAGTAATATTAAGAGCTTTTACTCCTTTACTACCTCTATGAGTCATTCTGTATTCCTCAACACTTGTTTTCTTTCCATAACCTTTTTCAGTAACAACTAAAACCTGTTTAGAAGAATCTGAAATTTCACATCCTACAACAATTCCGTCTCCTACTTCTATTCCTTTAACACCAGATGCAGTACGACCCATAACTCTAATTTCATTTTCATTAAATCTAATCATACGACCATTAGATGAAGCTATTAATATTTCACTATTACCATCAGTATTCTTAACTTCAACTAACTCATCATCCTCTTTTAATGTTATAGCAATTTTTCCATTTGCTCTTATATTATCAAATTCACGAACATTTGTTCTTTTTACTAATCCTTTTGCCGTAGAAAATATAAAGTAACCATCATTATTCTCATCTGCAACCTTTAACATAGCACTTATCTTTTCTTCTTTATCAATTGGAATTAAATTTATAATAGGAAGCCCTTTAGATTGACGACTATATAATGGTACCTCATATCCTTTAAGTCTATATACTTTACCTTTGTTAGTAAAAATCATTAAATAATCATGTGTTGTCATAGAAATAATTTTATCAACAAAATCTTCTTCATTAGTAGACATTCCCTTAATTCCTACTCCACCACGATTTTGAGATTTATAATTATCTTCCAATGTCCTTTTTATATATCCATTGTTTGTCAATGTAATAACTATATTTTCAACTGGAATTAATGACTCATCGTCAATATAATCTATAGCTGTCATATCTATACTAGTTCTTCTATCATCACCATATTTTCTTTTGATTTCAAGCATTTCTTCTTTAATAATAGCCATTACCTTTTCATTTGAGGCTAAAATAGCTTTTAATTCTGCAATTTCTTCAAGTAACTCTTTTAATTCTGATTCAATTTTATCCCTTTCTAAACCAGTTAATCTTCTAAGTCTCATATCTAGAATACTTTTAGCTTGTATTTCAGATAAATTAAAATTACTCATCAACTTACTTTGCGCTTCTTCATCTGATGAAGAATTTCTAATTATACTTACTACTTCATCTATATTATCAAGTGCAATTTTTAAACCTTCTAAAATATGAACTCTAGCCTCATCTTGTTCCAAATCATATCTAGTTCTTCTAATAATTACTTCCTTTTGATGATCTATATACTTTGATATAATATCTTTTAAACCTAATGTTTTTGGTGTTCCATTATCAATAACTAAAAAGATAATACCATAATTTATTTGAAAATTAGTATGTTTATATAAATTGTTTAAAACGACTTGAGGATTAGCATCTTTCTTTAAGGTAATAGTGATTTTTACTCCATTCTTTAAGTCAGTATGATAATCAGATATACCTTCAATAGTTTTATTATGAACAAGTTCTGCTACTTTATTTTTTAATTCCATAGTATTTACACCATATGGAACCTCTGTAATTACTATTTGACTATGATTTCCTTTTTCCTCAATCTCTGCTCTACTTCTAATAGTAATACTCCCACGACCAGTTTCATATGCTTTTTTTATACCCGAATTTCCAAGTATAATTGCACCAGTAGGAAAATCAGGCCCTTTAATATATTCCATTAAACCAGACGTATCAATATCAGGATTATCAATATATGCAACACAACCATCAATAACTTCACTTAAATTATGTGGTGGAATATTTGTTGCCATTCCTACTGCTATTCCCATTGAACCATTTATTAAAACATTAGGAATCCTTGATGGTAAAACTGTTGGTTCAGGAGATGTTTCATCAAAGTTAGGCATCATATCAACTGTTTTCTTTCTTATATCTCGCAACATCTCAAGTGATATTTTTGATAATCTTGCCTCAGTATAACGGTATGCTGCTGCTCCATCACCTTCTATATTACCAAAGTTACCATGTCCATCTACCATCATATAACGTTGATTAAAATCTTGTGCTAATCTAACCATTGCTTCATATATTGAAGAATCACCGTGTGGATGATAGTGTCCCATAACATATCCAACAGTAGTTGCTGATTTTTTATGTGGTTTATCAGGAGTATTACCTTCTTCAAACATTGACCATAAAATACGTCTATGAACAGGTTTTAATCCATCCCTTAAATCAGGTATTGCACGTGATGTAATAACACTCATCGAATAATCAAGAAAAGATTCAGATATTTCTTTTACAATATCATTTTCTGCTTGGCTATCACGTTCATGAAATTTACCACCGAAATCATTATTATTTTCAATTTTCTCATTTTCTATATTATTATCCATTATTACACCTCCTAAATATCCAAGTTTTTAACATATCTTGCATTTTCCTCAATAAAATTCCTTCTAGGTTCAACCTCTTCACCCATCAATTTTGAAAACATTGAATCAGCTGCAACACAATCATCTACAGTAATTTTTCTTAAAACTCTTTTATTAATATCCATTGTAGTTTCATTTAACTCTTCAGCATCCATTTCTCCTAAACCTTTCATACGAGCAATTTCAGCACGATTTCTAACATTTTCTGATAATGAAGCCAAATATTCTTCCTTCTCTTTTTCATCTAGAACATATTTTCTTGTTTTTCCATGCATAATTCTAAATAAAGGTGGTTGTGCAGCATAAACATGTCCTGCTTCAACAATAGGCCTAAAGAATCTATAAAATAATGTTAATAACAAAACTCGAATATGCGATCCATCGACATCTGCATCGGTCATAATTATTATTTTATCATATCTTAATTTTTCAAGATTAAATTCGTTACCAATTCCAGTTCCAAAAGCAGTTATAATTGTTCTTATTTCTTCATTTCCCAATGCTCTATCTAATCTTGCTTTTTCTACATTTAGAATTTTTCCTCTTAAAGGAAGAATAGCTTGTGTCATTGAATCTCTACCTTTTTTTGCAGAACCACCTGCTGAATCTCCTTCGACTATGAAAATTTCAGATAATTTAGGGTCTTTACTTTTACAGTCAGACAGTTTTCCAAAAAAATTAGTAGTTGCTAAATCACTTTTTCTTGTTATTTCTCTCGCCTTTTTTGCAGCATTTCTAGCACGACAAGCAAGCATTGCTTTTTCTACAATTATCTTTGCTTCATCAGGATTTTCAAGTAAAAATTTTTCAAATCCTTCACTAAAAACACTGTCTGCAAGCTTTCTTACTTCACTATTTCCCAGTCTTCCCTTTGTTTGTCCTTCAAATTGAGGATTAGGATGCTTACAAGATACAATCATTGTAAGCCCCTCTTTAACATCATCACCAGTAAGTGATTCATCTTTATCTTTTAAAATTCCTGATTTTTTACCATAACTATTTATTACTCTTGTTAATGCTCTTTTTACACCATCTTCATGAGTACCACCATCGTGTGTATTAATATTGTTTACAAATGAATATATATTATCATTGTAACCATTAGTATATTGTAAAGCAACTTCAAACATTACATTATCTTCAGTTCCTTCTAAATGTATAACATTTTCGTGTATTGGTGTCTTATCCTGATTGATAAACTTTACATATTCACTAATACCACCTTCATAAACAAAAGTTTCACCTGTTGTATCTTCTAAATCTCTATCATCTCTAAGAGTAATTCGTAAACCTTTATTTAAAAATGCTAATTCACGAATTCTTACCTTTAGGGTATTATAATCATATATATCTGTATCAAAAATATCAGCATCTGGCTTAAAAGTAACACTAGTACCAGTTCTATTTTCATCACATTTGTCAATTACTTTTAAAGGTTCTGTAGTGTGACCACCATTTTCAAAACGAATAAAATGTACCTTACCATTTTTATAAACAGTTACTTCTACCCATTTTGATAAAGCATTTACAACAGATGCTCCAACTCCGTGTAATCCACCAGATACTTTATATCCTCCACCTCCAAATTTTCCACCTGCGTGTAAAACAGTATATACTGTTTCTACTGTACTTTTTTTTGTTTTTGGATGTATATCTACAGGAATTCCACGTCCATCATCTCTTACAGTAATTGAATTATCTTTATTAATAATAACTTCAATATTATTACAAAATCCAGCTAATGATTCATCTATTGCATTATCAACAATTTCCCAAACTAAATGATGTAATCCCTTAACGTCAGTTGTTCCAATATACATTCCTGGTCTTTTTCTTACCGCTTCTAATCCTTCTAATACTTGAATATCAGAAGCATCGTAATGTTGGTTTTCATTCATTTAACTCACCTCTTTGTATTTTTATTTTTCCATTATCTATTTTGAATACTTTTGCACATTTTAATATAGATTTATCACAATTATTTAATGACACAGTTGTTATAATAACCTGAATATCATTATTTAAATAATTCATTAAATTTACATTTTTTATTTCATCTATTTCGCTAAATACATCATCAAGAAGTAATATTGGTGTACTATTTTTAAACGATTTAAATATATTAATCTCAGACAATTTTAAAGCTAATACAGAAATTTTTTGTTGTCCCTGTGATCCAAACGTTTTTAGATTAATATTATCCAAATAAAATTCAAAATCATCTTTATGAACACCATAAAATGTAGATAAAAATTTAAATTCTGAATCATATTTTTCTTGAAATAATTTTAAAATTTCTGTTTTATCATAATTATATTTCTCATAATCAAGATTTGGTTTATATTTTATATTAAAATTATGAATTCCTGTAATATTATAAAAAATATCTTCGCAATACTCATTAATTTTTTCAATAAATTTCTTTCTTAGTTTATATATTAATATATTCTTATCTATTAAGAAAGAAGTTATAATATCAAAATAATTTTTATCGTAATTTTGATTTTTTATATAATCATTACGCATTTTTAATACATTTTCATACTCATTTAACAAAATATAATAATTACTATATAATTGAGAAAGTTCTGTATTTAAAAATTTTCTCCTATTAATAGGTGGACCTTTAATAATGTCAAGATCATCAGGCGTAAATAAAATTGTATTCATTGTTGAAATATAATTACTAATTTTATTAATTTCACTACCGTCTATTAAAAGTTTTTTTTTAGAACTACTATATACAATACTAAAATTTGTATCTAGTTTTTCTTTTTTTAATACACCTTCAATCGAAAAAAAAGAACTGTCATGCATAATTAATTCATTATCTGTAATATTTCTAAACGTATTAGTAAGTGCAAGAACATATATACTTTCGAGTAAATTAGTCTTCCCTTGAGCATTTAATCCATGAATAATATTAATACCTTTTACAAAAGATACTTTAATATTTTTATAGTTTCTAAAATTTGTTAATTTAATACGTTTTAAATACATGATTATCCCTCTTTTTTTTATAAATAGAAAAATAAATGATTTTATCAAATATAAGTATCCCTATACAGACAATATAATTATACCACAAAATGGCCATTAAAAAAAGAAATTATGCTATTTCTTTTTTTCTTTCGTATAATTTTGCTTTCAACATAGTTGCTCGATAATATTGATTGTTCAAAGAATAATAAGATACTGGTAAATTAATACATCTTCCATTATTAAAAACAACTGTACAACCGTTATCTTTTTTCTTAATACTTTTTATTTTATTAAGCGATAACCAAAAAGAATTCTTTGATCTTACAGAAGAAGTAGGAAAAAAGATAATATTTCTTGATTCTTCTATAATAATTGGAAACTTTGTTTTTATGCCAGTTAATGCTTTTGTTCCTTCACACCTACCAATATATGAACTACCATAAAAAGAACAATTATATTTAATAATTTTATTGCTTGAATTATTAATTTCATATTCTGTATTTTCTTCACATATTATAGATTTATTATTATTTATTGGTTTTATTAATTGTGTTGATTCATTAATTTCATACTCTACCATACAACTCCCCCCTTTCTTAATTGTATTTTATATCACTAAGAATTGTCGAAAAATGATGAAATTTGTAAAAAAAATAAAAAAAAGCATTTTTCTGCTTTTAGTATGTTCTTATTGGTAATATTAACTGAATTAAGTCACTATTATCAACATTCTTAATTATAATAGGTTTTATTTCTCCATTAAAACATAATTCTATATCTTCACTATTAAAAACTTTTATTGCTTCCATCATAAATTTAGAACTAAATGAAATGTTCAAATTTTTATTTTCATTATTAATAATACTTATATTTTCTTCAACATTACCAATTTCCGGTATATTTGAAGTAATTTTGGCCCTATTAGAATCTATAAATAAATTAATAATATTTTTTTCTTCTTCATTTGTTAATAAAGAAGCTCTATCAATTGCATTATAAAAATCATCAAGTTTAACTTTAATAGTAAGAGCATAATCTTTTGGAATTAATTTATCAGTTGCTGGATAATTTCCATTAATTAATCTTGACATTATTATAATATTATTACACTTAAATATAATTTTATTACCAAAAATGTGTAATTCTAATTTTTCATCATCTTCTATTAACATTTTTGTTGTTTCTACAAGATTTTTGCTTGGAACAACAATATTTATTTCAGAATCTACATCATCATTAAGTAAAATAGTCTTTTTTGAAAGTCTATATGAATCTGTTGCAGTACATTCCATTACTTTTTTACTAATCTTAAAATTTATACCAGTCAAAATTGGTCTAGATTCCTGTGTTGATGTTGAAAAAATAATTTGATTAATCATATTCTTAAATTCATTTTTTACCAACATTATAGGATTCTTTGTATATTCTAATTCAATATTAGGAAATTCATTTGATTTATTACAATTTAATTTAAATGAAGAATTTGTAGTTGTAATTAAAACTTGTGAATCAACTACTTCTTCTATAGTTATTATCTCATTACTAAGTTTTTTTACTATATCATATATATATCTTCCTGAGATAACTATTTCTCCAAGTTCTATTATTTCAACAATATCTTTCTTATCTATTAAACATTTAATTGCAAACTCATTATTAGTACTTAATAAATACAATCCTTCTTCTTTTAAATCAAATTTTATACATCCTAAAATAGGAATTAAGTTTTTATTAGATATTCCTCTAATTGCATAGTTTAAATTTTCCATTAATTTATTTTGTTTAATTTTTAATTTCATTCCAAAACCTTCTTTCATTAATTATTATAAAATATTATTATTATTAATGTCAATAATGTGTATAAGTTAAAAAAAAGCTTGATTTATAATGAATTATTTAATGTCAATAAATTGTGCAAAAAATAAATTTTAGCACATTTTTATTTGATTTACCATTTTTTGAATTTCATTATTTAAATCATCACTTTTAGAAACTTCTTTTTTTATTTTGTCAACACCGTGCATAACTGTTGTATGATTTCTACCACCAAACTCATTACCTATTTTTACTAGGTTTTCATTTAAATAAATACGACATATATACATAGCAATTTGTCTAGGCAATGTAATTTTACTAATTCTTCTTTTAGATTTTAAATCATCAACACTTACATTATAATTTGAACTTACAATGTGCATAACTTGTTCTATGTTATTTTTAGCTACAATTGTTTTAACAAAGTAATCCTTTAGCGCTTCAGCAGCAAGTTCAATATTTATATCAGAACCATTCATTATGGTTGCATAAGCAAATACTCTTGTTAATGCACCCTCTAACTTTCTAATATCCCCAATGCAATTACTAGCAATATATTCCTTAACATCTTCAGGAAAATTATTACTTAATTCGTGGTTTTCAATTTTTTTGTTGATAATATTCATTCTTAAATCAAAATCTGGGGGTTCTATACTAACAGTTAAGCCCCAATTAAACCTGGTTTTAAGTCTTTCTTCAAGTCTTTTTATATCGTCAGGCGATCTGTCAGATGATATTATAATTTGTTTTTCATTATTGTATAATTCATTAAAAGTATTAAAAAATTCTTGTTGTGCAGAAACCGCACCAACTAAATTGTGGATATCATCAATTATAAGTACATCAATATCTCTATATTTATTTTTAAATTGTTTAGTTATTTCAAAATTGTTTGAATCATTATTTTTTCTACATATTTCTACAAAATCAGATACAAAATTATCACAAGTAATGTAAAGTACTCTTTTAGCAGTATTTTTTACGATATAATTACCTATAGCGTGCATAAGATGGGTTTTTCCAAGACCACTAGGTCCATAAATAAACAAAGGATTATACATTTTTCCTGGATGTTCTGCAACAGCAAGAGCGCTAGTTGCTGCAAATTTATTACTTTTTCCAATAATGTAATTTTCAAATGAGTATCTATTATCTAAATTAGTAGTATAACTTTCATTACTTGGAATACCTATTTCTTCAACATTTACTGTTTTATTTGTATTTATTTCTTCTTCAAGTAGATATTCAAATTTGAAGTTTGTTCCTGTGACTTCGAGAAATGTTTCTTCAATAAGATCATTATAATTTTCTGATAAGTTTTTTTTATGAATATGGTATGGAACAACAACCTTTGCAATCCCATTATCAATGCTTATTAGTCTTGTTTCACTAAACCAAGTTTCATAAGAAATATTACTTATCTTCGTTTTTAACTTTTCTAAAAAGTTTTTCCACATATTATCAAGATTCAAAATATCACCTTCTTAGATATAAACACAAATATTTTACAATAAAATGTGGAAAAAATAAACAAAAAAACGTAAATATTGTAAAAAAATATAAATTTATAAACATAATATGTTCATAAATAATTAACAATTAAATTTTTTAAACAATAAATAAAATGTTAATAAGTAAAAAAAATGTTGAAAAACTAATTTTTATATTAAAAATAGATGTAAAAATTCTATGCTTATTATGTTCATAATTTAAAATAAAAACACAAAATTATATTATAATGATAATAAAAAGAAAAAAACAATTGACAAAAAATAAAAAAATCTATATAATTGATAAAGCAAACGGAAAAATTAGGTACAGGAGGTGTGCAATGAAAAGAACTTATCAACCAAATAATCATAGAAAAAGTAAGAAATTAGGTTTTATGGCTCGAATGAAAACAAATATTATAAAAAGAAGAAGAAGAAAGGGTCGCAAAGTATTATCTCATTAATAATCACTCTCAGTAGTGATTTTTGTTTTAAGGAGAGAAAAATGAAAAAAAATAATATAATTAGAAAAAATTATGATTTTACTAGAATAATTAAAAATAATAATTCATTTAAGTATAAAGATTACATATTATATAAGGAAAGTAATGATAAAGGGATATACAAATTTGGAATATCAGTTAGTAAAAAAATTGGGAATGCTGTCGTAAGAAATAAATTAAAAAGACAAATAAAAAGTATAATTGATGCTAAAAGCTATGAAAAATCATTTAATTGTATTATAATATTGAGGAAAGGAATTTTGCACAAAAATTATTTTCAAATGCAAGAAGACTTATATGAAGCATTTAAAATATTAAATATAATATAAGGAGGAAAAAAGTGAAGAATAATAGAAAGATTAAAATATTGTTACTAATAATAGCATGTGTCACTTTAGTAACGGGTTGTACTAAGCAACTTAAAGATGTAGATGGTAAGATTGTTAGAAATGAAAAAACAGGTCAAACTTTACCTTCGAATATTTTATGTAAGCCGACAGATAAAGAAATAATTAAATTATATGAGGATACAAAAAACAAACAAATTAAAAGTTTAGATAAAAAATTAAAAAAAGAAGATATTACAAAAGCTGAATATAATAAGAAAAAGAAAAATTTACTTGATATAGATAAATTAATTTCTTGTAAAAAGTTTAAAGTTACATCAGGTGGATATGAAGGAATTTGGACAACAATTTTTGTAAAACCACTTGCATGGGTATTAATACAATTAGGAGAATTATTAAGAAATTATGGACTTGCTATTATTGCTGCAACTATTATAATAAGAATGATTTTATTTCCAGTTACGAGAAAGGCAGCAAAACAATCTGAATTATTAAAAGAAGCTCAAGGTGAATTAAGTAAAATTGAAAAGAAATATAAAGATAAAAATGATCAAGAGTCTATGACTATGAAGAGTCAAGAAATGATGATGGTTTATAAAAAACATGGTATAAACCCAATGTCAGGATGTATATTTGGAATAATACAAATACCACTATTTCTTGCATTTTACGAAGCTTTATATAGATTACCAGTACTTTTTGAAGATAAATTCCTTATATATAATTTATCAACAACTCCAATATCAGGAATGAAAGCAGGAAATTATTTATATTTATTATTACCTATTATTGTTGGAATTGTAACATATTTTTCATTTAGACTTAATAGCGGAGCAAGTATGGGACAAGATCAAGCTAAGCAAATGAAATTAATGACTACTATTATGATGGTAATGATTGTATTTACATCATTCTCAATGTCTAGTGCAATAATATTATATTGGATAACAAATAGTTCGTTTACTATTGCTCAGAATTTACTAATTAAAAGGAGAAAAAAATAATGATAAATGTATATAAATATGAAGAAAAAGATGAAGAATCTTGTAGGATGAAATGCTATGATGAATTAGATGTATATGATGATGAAATAATAACAAAAGAATATGAAGAAAGTAATAAATATATAATTGAAGTTTTGAAGATAAATGAAATTAGAGATTATATAGAAAACTATATATCTGATTTATTAAAAAAGATGAATATAAAAGCAACTATAAATGTAGATGTTGAAGATAAAATATTTAATGTTAAAATAAAAGGAAAAGATAATGCTATATTAATTGGAAAAGATGGTAAAAATATGTCTGCTTTACAATTATTAATAAGACAGACACTTAGATCTAAAACAAAATTTAATATTAAAGTAAATATTGATATTTCAAATTATAAGCAAAGAAAAGAGCATTTATTTGAAAGAGATATTAAAGAAATAATAAATGAAGTTTTAACATCGAAGACTGATACAACTTTAGAACCTATGAATTCCTATAAAAGAAGAATTGTTCATAATGTAGCAGGTAATTATTATAATATAGAAACAAAGAGTGATGGTGAAGAACCAAATAGATGTGTAACAATAAAATATATAGAAAACTAAATACTACTTTGTAGTATTTTTTTGGAGGTAAATTATGAATGATACAATTGCAGCAATTTCCACTCCACTTGCTCCAGGTGCTATATCAATTATAAGAATTAGTGGAAAAGAAGCAATAAAAATTGCAAATAATGTATTTAAAGGAAAAGATTTAGAAAAAGTAGATGATCATACAATAAATTATGGACATATATATGATAAAAATGAACTTATTGATGAAGTAATGGTTTCTGTAATGAGAGAACCTAATACATATACACGTGAAGATATAATTGAAATAAATGCTCATGGGTCAATAGCAAGCGCAAAGAAAATATTAACTTTATTATTAAAAAGTGGATGTCGTTTAGCAAACCCAGGAGAATTTACTGAAAGAGCTTTTTTAAATGGAAGAATTGATTTAGTAGAAGCAGAAGGTGTTATGGATATAATTGAATCAAATTCAGAAAAATCACTATCTTTAGCTCTAAATCAATTAAATGGTAATACATCAAATAAAATAAAAGATATTCGAAAAAAAATTAGTAATATTGAAACAAATATAGAGGTTAATATTGATTTCCCAGAATATGATGATATAGAAGTATTAAGTAATGAAATAATAAAGCCAAAACTAATAGAAATAAAAAATGAATTAAATAGACTATTAGAAAATTCAAAAGATTCTAAAATTATAAAGAATGGAATAGATACTGTAATAATTGGAAAGCCAAATGTTGGAAAAAGTAGTATATTAAATAAATTAATAGAAGAAGAAAAAGCTATTGTAACAGATATTCCAGGCACAACACGTGATATTGTTGAAGGTGTTGTGGATATTAATGGGATAAGATTAAATCTAATTGATACAGCAGGAATTAGAAAAACAGATGATTTAGTAGAAAGTATCGGAGTAAAAAAAAGTATTGAATTAATTGACAAGGCATCCTTAATTATAATGGTGTTAAATAATAATACAGAAATTACCAAAGATGAATTAGAAATATTAGATAAAATAAAAAATAAAAATTATATAATAATAATTAATAAAATTGATTTAGAAAAAAAGATTAATGAAAAAGAATTAAAAAATATTATATATATGTCAACATTAAAAAATATAGGTTTAGATAAATTAAAAGAAAAAATAATAAGAATGTATGAATTGGACAAAATTAATACTAAGGATTTTTCTTACCTAAGTAGTACGAGAAGTATAAGTTTAATAGAAAAAGCAATTAAAAGTATTAATGAAAGTATTAATTTAATAGATGAATTAATGCCTATTGACATTGTAGAAATTGAAATTAATAAGGCATCAGAATTCTTAGGAGATATATTAGGAATTAATTATAAGGAAGATTTATTTGATCAATTATTTAGTAATTTTTGTTTAGGTAAATAAAAAAGTAAAAGGTCGCAAAAAAAAGAAGCGAGGGATAAGTATGTATGAAATAATAGTAATAGGTGGAGGACATGCAGGGTGTGAAGCAGCACTTGCCTCATCTAGAATGAATCATAAAACATTATTAGTTACAGGTAACATAAAAAATATAGCAGATATGCCTTGTAATCCATCGATAGGTGGTTCAGCAAAAGGAATAATAGTAAGAGAAATAGATGCATTGGGTGGAGAAATGGGCAAAAATGCAGATAAATCATTATTTCAAATGAAAATGCTTAATAGTTCAAAAGGACCTGCTGTAAGATCATTGCGTGCACAAGCAGACAAAATAACATATCCACAAGAAATGTTGAAAACACTAAATAATCAAAAAAACTTAGATATATTAGAAGCAATGGTAAAAGATTTAATTATTGAGGATAAAACTGTTAAAGGAATTATACTGGAAGATGGTAAAATAATTGAATCAAATGCAGTAATAATAACTACAGGAACATATTTAAAATCTGATATATTAATTGGATCAACAAGAAAAAGACAAGGTCCTCATGGTGAAAAAACAAGTAATTATTTAAGTGATAACTTAAAAAAATATGGTTTTATAATTAAGAGATTAAAGACAGGAACACCACCAAGAATAGAAAAGTCAACAATTGATTTTAGTAAAACTAGAATAGAAAATGGTGATGATAAGTATTATACTTTTAGTTATGATAACGAAGTTTTTTATGACAAAGACAATCAGGTACCATGTCATTTAATTTATACTACAGAAGAAACTCATAAAATAATAAATGATAATTTAAATAAATCTAGTATGTATGGTGGATTAAATGATATAGAGAGTGTTGGACCAAGATATTGCCCTTCTATTGAGGACAAAATTGTTAGATTTAAAGATAAAGAAAAACATCAATTATTTTTAGAACCTGAAAGTATATACTATGATGATATATATTTACAAGGATTTTCAACAAGTATGCCAATAGATGTTCAGGAAAAAATGGTTCATAGCTTACCTGGAATGGAAAATGCAAATATTTTAAAATATGCATATGCTATAGAATATGATGCCATAGATTCAAAACAATTAAAATTATCACTTGAGACAAAAATTATAGATAATTTATATACAGCAGGCCAAATAAATGGAACAAGTGGATATGAAGAAGCAGCAGCACAAGGATTAATTGCAGGAATAAATGCATCTTTAAAGATTGAAAAAAAAGAACCATTAATATTAAAAAGAAGTGAAGCATATATAGGAGTATTAATTGATGATTTAATTACAAAAGGGATAATGGATCCATACAGAATGCTAACATCGAGGGCAGAATATAGACTATTACTACGTAACGATAATGCGGATATGCGTCTTACTGATTATGGATATAAAATTGGATTAGTTAATTTAGAAAAATATGAAAAATTTAAAAGTAAAAAGAATAATATTGAAAAATTAATAAATGAATTAAAATCAAAAAAAATAACTCCTAATAGTAAAGGATTAGAATTATTAAATAATATAAATACTACTGAAATAAAAGATTCAATTACTTTATATAATTTATTAAAAAGACCTGAAGTAAAAATAAAAGATATAATAAACTTACTTAATGAATATAATAATGATGTCTTAGAACAGGTTGAAATTTCAATAAAATATGAGGGTTATATTAAAAAAGCATTAAAAGATGCAGAAAGATTTAATGAATTAGATTCTAAAAAAATACCAGCTGATATTAATTATCATAATATAAAGAATCTTGCAAGCGAAGCACGTCAAAAATTAGAACAAATCCGCCCTACTTCCATAGGACAAGCTATGAGAATAAGTGGTGTTAATCCAGTTGATATTTCTTTAATTATGGTATATATAAAAAAGGAGTATTTTTATGACAGAAAATGAATTTATTAGTTATATAGAAAAATTAGGAATTGATTGTAATGATGAAAAATTAAATAAATTAAAAAAGTATTATGAAATGTTAGTTGAATATAATAAACATATGAATTTAACAGGCATTACTGAAAAAAGTCAAGTATATTTGAAACATTTTTACGATTCGTTAACAATTATGAAGGTAGTAGATTTAAAAAATTATAAATCATTATGTGACATTGGAACAGGTGCTGGATTTCCAGGATTAGTAATAAAAATATTTTTTCCAAAATTGAAAGTAACATTAGTTGATTCTTTAAATAAGAGAATAAAATTTTTAAATGATGTAATTAATAAATTAGAATTAAAAGATATTGAAACAGTACATGCCAGAATTGAAGATTATGCACATAATAATAAAAATAAATTTGATATTGTAACAGCACGTGCAGTTGCCCCATTAAATATATTATTGGAATACTCTATGCCGATTGTTAAAGAAAATATGTATTTTATTGCTCTAAAAGGAAATTTAGAAGAAGATAATACATATAAAAAAGCTTTAAATATATTAAAATCAAGCATTGTATTAATTGAAAGTTTTAAATTACCATATGAGAATAGTAATAGAACTATTTATAAAATAAAAAAAATTGGAAAAATAGAAAAAAAGTATCCGAGAAATAATCAAAAAATAAAGAATAATCCCCTATAAAAGAGTATTATTCTTTTTATTTCCCAAAAATCTTGCATTATTTCCCAAAATGTAGTAATATAAAAATGAGAATAGAAAGGAGAATATATGGATAGTCAACAAGCACTTAACAAGGTTGTAAATATTTCAAATAATGATATACTTCCTAATAGATTTCAGCCTAGGAAATATTTTGATGAAGAAGAAATATTACAACTTTCTGAATCAATTAAAGAGCATGGCTTAATAAATCCAGTAATTGTTAGAAAACTTGGTGATAAATATGAACTTGTTGCAGGCGAAAGAAGATACAAGGCAAATATTTTAGCAGGAAATGATAGTATTCCAGCAATTATTATGGATATAAATGATAAAGAAAGCTCTGAAATAGCAGTTGTTGAAAATGTTCAAAGAAAAGATTTAAATGCTATAGAAGAAGCAATTTCATATAAGAGAATTCTTGATATTGGATATATGACACAAGAGCAATTAGCACAAAAAATGGGAAAAAGTCAGTCAGCAATTGCTAATAAAATAAGATTGTTAAAATTATCGGATGATGTTCAAGACGCACTTATGAGAAAAGAAATATCAGAACGTCACGCAAGATCATTATTAAGAATTAATTCACATAAAAAACAAAATGAGATGTTAAACAAAATAATAAAAGAAAGGCTAACTGTAAGAAAGTTAGATGAGGAAATAGATAAAATGAATAATAATATTGAACAAAATAATAGTAACCAAATTAATAATACTGTAACACCAATTCAACCATTACCAATCACAGAGAATAATATGAATGAATTAGTAAATATAGGTAATATTGATATGCCTAATTTAAGTCCAATTGAGGAAAATATAACACCAATTAAATCTGTACCATCAACTCCAACAGCTCCAATAGCCCCAGAGGTACCAGGTTTAACAGATTGGAACTTAGCACCAAAAGAAGAGCCAGTAGCTCCAGTGGCACCTGCCGCACCAACAGCTCCAACAGCCCCAGAGGTACCAGGCTTAACAGATTGGAACTTAGCACCAAAAGAAGAGCCAGTAGCTCCAGTGGCACCTGCCGCACCAACAGCTCCAACAGCCCCAGAGGTACCAGGCTTAACAGATTGGAACTTA
>CAMKQS010000005.1 GCA_946414975.1 uncultured Caryophanales bacterium
ATAGATATTTACTTTGGATAAAGAATAATTTAAAGAAAGTATTTTTAAGTTATGATTTAGTTTTATTTATAATAGCAGTAGGTTTTATATTAAATAATGTTATTACAAATATTTTGTTTGCCCTTCTTACTTTGTTTGCAATCATTGAGATAAAGAGTGTAAAGGAACAAGTAAAGAAGCCTCTTGTTATAACTTCTAGAGTAAAAAGAATGTTTGTAACAGAACTTGTTTTATATTCGATTATTCTTTTAGTTATGATTTTACTATTTAATGAGAATAATATAACTGTATATTATTTAATATTAAGTGTAGTTACATATTTAAACTATTTTGTATTATGGCTTGTTAATAAAATTAATATACCAGTTGAGAAGTGTGTATATCTTCATTTTAAGCATATGGCACAAAATAAATTATTTTCAATGAATTTGCCAGTTATTGGTATTACTGGTAGTTATGGTAAGACTAGTAGTAAGAATATATTAAATGATATATTAAATGTTAAGTTTAATTCATTTGCTACTCCTAAGAATTTTAATACTCCATATGGACTTATTAGATCAATAAATCAATATTTAGATAAGTTTAATGATATGTTTATAGCTGAGATGGGAGCTTTTAAAGTAGGTGAAATTAGAACTACTTGTAAACTTGTAAAACCTAAATATGGAATATTAACAACAATTGGAGAAGCTCATTTAGAGTCTTTTGGATCACGTGAAAATATACAAAAAGGAAAATTTGAACTTATTGAATCATTACCAAGTGATGGAGTTGGAATATTAAATGGCGATGATCCATATCAAAGAAGTTATAAGTTAAAAAATAATTGTAAAATTCTTTGGACTGGTATAGATAGTGATGATGTAGATGTACGTGCAGTTAATATAAAACTTTCTGGTAGTGGAACTACTTTTGATTGTGTATTTAAAGGTGATAAAAATAAATATACGTTTAATACTAAACTTTTAGGTAAGCATAATGTATATAATATACTTGCTGCAATACTACTTGGCCGTGAATTTGGTATGAGTATTGATGAACTTAAAAGAGGGGTTGCATCTGTTAAAACTATTGAACATAGATTAGAATTAAAACCATATGGAAAAAATTATATTATAGATGATGCATATAATTCTAATCCAGTAGGTTCTAAGATGGCGCTTGAAGTATTAGGATTGATGGATGGTAAAAAAATAGTAGTAACACCAGGTATGATAGAGCTTGGTGATAAACAATATGAAGCAAATTATAATTTTGGTACATATATTAGTGAGGTTGCTGATTATGTTATATTAGTTGGTAAGAATCAAACTAAACCAATATATGATGGACTTGTTAAGTCAAAGTATAAGAAAGAAAATATATATGTTATAAATGATGTTAAAGAGGCATTTCCAATAATGAATAAGTTAGCAACAACAAAAACTTATATTTTACTGGAAAATGACTTACCAGATTTGTTTAATGAATAGGAGGATTTATGGGAATAAAATTAGGTGTAATATTTGGTGGAGAGAGTGTAGAACACGAGGTTAGTATTATAAGTGCCGTTCAAGCGATGGAGAGTATGGATGATACTAAGTATGATATAATACCAATATATATAAGTAAAAATAGAACTTGGTATACAGGTGCCATGTTAAGAGATATTGATGTATATAAAGATTTTGATGATCTTAAAAGATATGCAAAAGAAGTAGTACTTGTGCGTAAAGATGATAAATTTTATTTACAGTCAACAAAAGGAATATTTAGAAAAGATGTAACTGATATTGATATTATGTTTCCAATAGTACATGGAAATAATGTTGAAGATGGTTCATTACAGGGTTATTTAGAGAGTGTTGGAATTCCTTATGTTGGAAGTCATGTATTAGGTTCTGCACTAGGGCAAGATAAAGTATTAATGAAGCAAGTGTTTGAAGCAAATGATATAGCAGTAGTTCCATATACTTGGTTTTATGATTATGAATATAGTGATTCATCAAATGATATTTTAAAGAAAATAGAAAAATTAGGCTATCCTGTAGTTGTTAAACCTGCAACGCTTGGAAGCAGTGTTGGTATTACATATGTAAAAACTGCTAAAGATATTGAGGTAGCAATAAATGATGCAATCAAGTATGATAAAAAAATTGTTGTTGAAAAAGCAGTAGATAATTTAATTGAAGTTAACTGTAGTGTTCTTGGAAATTATAAATATCAAGAGACTAGTGTTTTAGAGGAAGTTTTGAGTGATAATGAACTATTAACTTATGCTGATAAATATATTGGTGGTTCTAAAGGTAAATTAAAAGGTGGAATGAAATCATCTAAGGGAATGGCTTCAACTAGTAGAATTATTCCAGCTAGAGTTAATAAGAAAGTAGAAAATGAGATACTAGATATTTCTAAACGTGCATTTAGAGCTTTAAATTTAAGCGGAGTATGTAGAATAGATTTCTTAATTGATAGTAAAACAAATAAAGTTTTCATCAATGAGCCAAATACAATTCCAGGGTCTTTAGCATTCTATTTATGGGAACCAGCAGGAAAAGGATATAAGAATTTATTATCTGATATGATTAATATTGCCATTAAAGAATATAAAGAAAAGTCAAAAAAGACATATTCGTTTGACAGTAATATACTAAGTAATTATAATGGATTAAAGGGATCTAAAGGAAAACTTAAAAGATAGTTTTCCTTTTGCAATTATTTTAATATAATGATAAAATAGTATTAGTTATTGAGGTGGGAAATGATTAGCGAAATGGATAAGAAAATTATCGGTGAAATTATTAATTTATATAATGAAAATACCAAATTTAAAGAAAAGTTAAATAATCTATATAATACTAATCCAGCAAAGTTAAAGTTAATTGAATTGTATACATTAGAAGATATAATAAGATATGGAGATAAGTCTTATTATAATAGATTAATGAAATTAGGAAATAATGAAGAGACTATAAAAAAAGAATATGGAGCTTTTCTTGAAAAATGTATTAATGATAAAAAATATGAATTATCAAAAATGAGAGATTATAAAAATAATCGTAAATCCTTAACACCAATTGAGGCTTTTACAATTAATTTGTTATTAAAAAATGATGAAAAAAAACACGATTATAAGTATATTGATTATGATTATGATGATTATATTGAGTTAAAATATAGTAATGATAAAGAAATAAGAGAATCTGTATCCAATGTATTTTTTGCAAATTTAATAGGAAGTTTATTTGAAAAAAATGTCGATCCTATTTTAAGAAATGAATTAAAACCTATTATTGAACATCAGAAATATCCAGGGCTAATAGCTAGTGTTGACAAGCATAAAATGCTAGAATTTTTAAGAGAACTAATTAGTTATGATTATAAGGGAGTTGCTGAAGGCATCGATACGATGTTTGAACAAGCCAAATTTTATTTATCTTGCGGTTTTGAAGAAAAAACCTTTGATTTTTTCTCAAAACATCGTTCAAATATTAGTGCTAGAGAGGTTTTTGATATAAAACCAAAACAGAAAGTTAAATAGTATTGAAGTACTATTTTTTCTTTTTCTAAAAACTTTGTGAATGTTCTTTCAAAATATATAAATTCATGTTATAATCAAAGTTAGAATGGTGATTGTATGGAATTATATGAATTGTTAAATGTATATAGTGATTATAATAAGAGAATAGAAGAATTATGGAGGTCACTTTGACCCAGACAATAAAAAAGAAAGAATTAAACTGTTAGAAGTTGAAATGCAAAAGTCTGATTTTTGGAATGATAAAGCTAATTCAGAAAAAGTAGTAACAGAGTTAAATGATATAAAAAAAAGATTGAGTGATGTAGAAAATCTAAAAAGTAAGCTTGAAACATCATTGGAATTTATTGAATTATTAAAAACAGATCCTAATTTAGAACTGCAAGAAGAATTAGAAAAAGAAATTCCTTCTTTAGATAAATTAATTTCTGAGGTAGAAATAAGTTTACTTCTAAATGGACCATATGATAAATGTGATTGTATATTAGATATACATCCTGGTGCAGGAGGAACTGAAAGCTGTGATTGGGCATTAATGCTATATAGAATGTATATAAGATGGGCTACTAATAAAAATTATAAAATTGAAGTTGTTGATTATCAAGATGGAGATGAAGCTGGTATAAAAAGTGCATCTATGATAATAAAGGGTTTAAATGCATATGGATATTTAAAGTGTGAAAAAGGTGTTCATAGATTAATTAGAATATCGCCATTTGATTCAAATAAAAGAAGACATACATCTTTTGCGTCAGTGGATATAACTCCAATATATGAAAATGAGGATTATAAGATAAATGATAATGACATTAGAATTGATATATATAGAGCATCAGGTCATGGAGGACAAGGTGTAAATACAACTGATTCAGCAGTTAGGATAACACATATTCCAACTAAGATTGTAGTAACTTGTCAAAATGAAAGAAGTCAAATTAGGAATAAAGAAACAGCATTAAAAGTTTTAAAAAACAAATTATATAAATTAGAACTTGAAAAAAGAGAAAAAGAATTATCAAATATCAAGGGAGAAAATATGGATATTAATTTTGGTTCGCAAATTAGAACATATACGCTTCATCCATATTCTTTAGTTAAAGATCATAGAACGAATACAGAAAATATAAATCCAATAAAAGTATTAGATGGAGATATTGATTTATTTATTAATGAATGTTTAAAAAGGGATGTGAAATAATGTTTTTTAAAAACAAAAAAGAGCAGGATTTAACTAATATAATAGATAAAATATATAGTAAGGATAGACTTATTAGATTCTGTGAATTTTTATCTGGAATTTTTATAGTTGCACTATCGTACAATATTTTCTTGCTTCCTAGTAATACAGTATATGGAGTAGGTGGTATTGGTGTAATTTTAAAAAAATTATTTAATATAACTCCTTCTATAACAGTATTTCTAAGTTCTATGCTTTTACTTGTTTTAAGTTTCTTTACTCTAGGCAAGAAAAAAACTGCACGAACAGTTGCTGGAAGTATACTTTATCCATTATTTATACAAGCTACAACGTCATATATACCGCTTTTTAAATTAGGAACACTGGAGCCTATAGTCATTGTAATAATTGGTGCGGTAACTCATGGGATAGGATTAGGATTAATATTTAAAGCAGGATATACAACTGGTGGTACTGATATATTAAATGATATTGCAAGTAAATATTGTAAAATATCAATAGGAAAAGCTATGTTATTTACAGATGGTATAATTATACTAATAGGACTTTTTGTATTTGGTTTTCCAACATTTATTTACTCTTTAATATCACTTTATATAATAAGTGTAATGACTGATAAAGTAATACTTGGAATATCACAGTCAAAAACATTTTATATTATTACAGATAATGAAACCACTGTAAAAAAATTTATAATGAATAATTTAAACCACGGAGTAACTGTACTACAAGGTAGAGGTGGATATACTGGAGATAATCAAAAAGTTATTATGTGTACTTTACCTACTAGAGAATACTATGTATTAAAAGAAGGATTAAAAGAAATTGATCCATCGGCATTTTTCTTAGTGACTGATGCCTATGAAGTGTTTGGAGGTGCGTGAGATTGGATTTAATTAGATTACGTAATATAAATAAGACATATAAAAATGGTGTAACAGCTATATATGATCTAGATTTAACAATAAAAAAAGGAGAGTTTGTCTTTATAATAGGAGAAACTGGATGTGGTAAATCAACATTAATTAAAATGTTGTATCGTGAAGAAAAACCAAATAAAGGTAAAATAATAGTTGGTGGAATTAATGTTGCTAAATTGAGAAATAGCAAAGTATATAAATTAAGAAGAAAAATAGGAGTAGTTTTTCAAAACTTTCAATTACTTCCTAAACTTACAGCATATGAAAATGTAGCTTTTGCCCTAGAAGTTTTAGGACTTCCTAAAGATGAGATACATAAAAAGGTAGTTAAAGTTTTAGATCTTGTTGGTTTAAAAAATAAAGCTAAACATTATCCTAATCAATTATCAGGTGGAGAGCAACAAAGAGTAGCCATTGCTCGTGCTATTGTAAATGGACCAAAATTATTAATATGTGATGAACCTACTGGTAACTTGGATCCTAAAAAGAGTATGGAAATAATGGAAGTATTAGATGCAATTAATCAACTTGGAACAACAGTAGTTATGGTAACACATGATATAGAAATAGTTAAACAAATGAATAAGAGAGTTATTTTACTTAATTCTGGTAGAGTAGTAAAAGATTATGAAGAGGGGACGTATAAATGAAAGCATTAAGAATTTTTTCAAGAAGTATTAGAGATTCATTCAAAAGTGTATTTAGAAATTTCTCTCTTTCACTTGCATCTATATCATGTATTACAATTACATTAATTGTAGTTGCTGTATCAATTGTACTTTCATATAGTGTTAATACTTTTACAGAGTCTATAGAAAAAGATGTAACGATAGTTGCCTTTATATCAAATGATAAGAGTGATGAAGATATAAAAGATATTGAAAAACATATTTTAGCTCTTGATAACATTCACAAACAGAACGTTAAATATAGAGATAAAATGGATATCTCAGATGAAATGATGCAATCATCAGAAGTATTTAGAGGAATAATGCAAGACTGGACAAAGGAAGAAAGTCCTATTCAAAATACTTATCAAATAAAAGTTGATGATATTGAAAAAATAGGAGATACTGCAAAAGAAATAGAAAAAATTGATGGAATAACATCAGTTAAGTACGGAGCAGGAATGGTTGAACAAATGGTTCAAGTATTTGATACAGTTCGTAAATTTTGTATAATACTTGTAGTTGCTCTTGTAATTGTTACTGCCTTCTTGATTGCAAATACAATAAAAATAACTATTTTCTCAAGAAAAAGAGAAATAGAGATAATGAGACTTGTTGGTGCAAGTAACACTAATATTAAAATTCCATTTATATTAGAAGGATTATTTTTAGGAATTCTAGGTTCTATAATACCTATTATTGTAACAATATTAGGTTATACAAAAATATATGAACATTTTAATGGACATTTATTTGTGTCATTTATTACACTAATTAAACCATATCCATTTGTTATATATATTTCTTTAATTTTAGTTGCAATAGGTATGGTTGTAGGTATGTTTGGTTCTTGGAGAGCCGTTAGAAAATATTTAAAAATATAATTACTAGAAAAAAAGTTTTTTCTAGTTTTTTTTACATAAAATATAATATGAATAGAATAAAAATAAAAAAAAAGTTTATTTTAAATAGGAAGAAAAAAATTTTATATATTATAGTTTCTTTTATTAGCTGTATATTACTCTCCTTTTATTATATTAACAAAAAGATAACACCTGTTTATCTTGATATTGCAGAAAACGAAGTAAAAAAAATAGCAAACATAATAATTAATGATTCAATAGATAATAAATTAAGTAATTCTATTAAAAGTGAGAATTTATTTTATGTTAAAAAGAATTCAAAAGAAGATATTTCTTCTATTGATTTTAATACAATAGAAGTAAATAAATTTTTAAATAAAGTTACTAATAATTTAGAAAAAAATTTAAAATATATAGAATCTGGTAATATAGAAAAAATAAGTAATTATAAAGATTTATTTAACATATATGATAAAAAGAATTTACAAAAAGGAATAGTCTGTAAAATACCATTAGGGAATGTTTTTAGTAATCCTATTTTAGGTAATTTATCAGGAAGTATTCCAGTAAGATTAAATTTGACTGGAAATATAATAAGTAATGTTAATATTAAAACAAAAAATTATGGAATAAATAATACATTAGTTGAAATATATATGGATATTAATTTAACGATGGAAGTAATTTTGCCTTATACAAAAAAGAAAACAAATATAAAAACAAGTATACCAATAGGTTTAAAAATGATACAGGGAAGTGTTCCATCATATTATTCTACCTCATCAACTCCAATTACTGTTCCTATTGAATAATTATTTAAAATTATGTATAATTTAATTGGTGATATCGTGATAAAAATAAATAATTATACATACGAAATAATGGAAAATTATAAAGATGGATATGAAGATGAAGCATTTAAGGAAAAATATACAGATTATTTTTATGATTATGATTATATTATAGGTGATTGGTCCTATGGTAAATTAAGATTAAAAGGATTTTGTGATAGACAAAATAAAAAATGTAATAGAATTAATGATATAAAATTTAAAGATAAATATTTAAAAGAATTATGTAGTTATGAATGTAGATATTTTATTTTAAAAAAGAATAAGTAAGGGATGTTAATATGGATAATGAATTAAATAATGTAGTATTTGAATGTAAAAACTGTCATAATACATTTATTATAAAAGAATATAAAAAAGATATTTATTGTCCATATTGTGCAAAAAATGAATTTGAAAAAAAAGAATATAATAAAAAAATAGATATAAATTATATTCTACCATTTAAAATTGCAAAAGATGATGCAAAAAAGATATTAATAAATAACTATAATAAAAAATATTTTTTACCAGAAATATATAAAAATAAGAATATAATAGATAAAATTGTAGGATTATATATACCTGTAGGATTATATGATGCAGAAATAAGTTTTTCTATAAATATTAAAGGAAAGAAAAAATACAATAAAATATTAAAAGAATATGATATTGAAAGAGTGGGAGTATCTACATATAATAATATAATTATAAATAGTGGTATTGTTAATAATCAGGATATAGTTTTTAATTATTCATATAAAGATATGAGAAAATATGATATATCTTACTTATCTGGATATATAACTGATACTAATGAGTTAGAATATAATGACCTAGTTGATTTTGAATGTGATGATTTAAAAGATGATACATTGAATAAAATAAAAGAAGATATAAATAATTATAATAATATAGATATAAATAAAAAAGAATTAAATATATCTAAAATAGATTTAAAAAAATGCTTTATTCCGGTTTGGATTCTACCTGTAAAGATAAAGAATAGTATTTACTATGTTTTTATAAATGGACAAAATGGTAATATTAAGATTGATTATCCATATGAAAAAATAAAAATAATAATACTTAATATTATTATATTTATTATATGTTTATTATTGAGTTTGTTATTATTTGTATTTGGGGTGATTTAAATGAAAAGATTATTATTTATAACCATCTTTATTGTTTTAACTATGCCTATATTTATATTAGCTAAAGATGAAAAAGTATATGATAATGCCGACATATTTTCTAAAAAAGAAGAAAATGTTATTAATAATAAACTTAATAAATACATAAATGATTATAATATAGATATTGTAGTACTCACTACATTAATAAATACAGATCAAGATACATATAAGTATGTAAAAAACTTTATTGAAGAAAATAATTTTGGAATAGGTAATTATAAAAGTGGAATAGTGTTTATTATTGATAAAGATAATAATAAAAGAAATTATTATTTATTTGGAGAAGCTCAAAAGTATATTGATAATAAAAGAGAAAAAGATATTAAAACCTATATTGATAAAATGTATAATAGTACTAATAAAAACTATTATGTTCTAACTACATCATTTATTGATAAAATAGATTTTTACACTAAACAAGGAATACCGAAGTCTAATATTAATAAATATATTTCTGTAGATGGTTCATTAAAAGAAAAACGTAATTATCCAATATTTGTATCAATATTCTCATCATTAGTATTCTCATTATTATTTACAAGTATTATAGTATACTTTTTAACAAAACAAAAAAATAAAGATAAAATAGAATATAAACCAATTATTAATTATGATGTAAAAGATGATGTATTAATAAATAGTAAAGAGATTTAGTCTCTTTTTATTATATATATATTTATCGATTAAAAATATTTAATAAAATATTTTTATAATCATATATTTTATTAGAAAGTGGTGAAATATGGATAAATTAGAAATAATTAAAAGTATAACTGAAAGAACGGGTGGAGATTTATATTTAGGTGTTGTTGGTGCTGTTAGAACGGGTAAATCAACGTTTATTAAAAAATTTATTGAAAATATGGTTGTACCAAATATTGAAGATGAATATGAAAAAAAGCGTTGTTTAGATGAAATACCACAGTCTGCTCAAGGTAAAATGATAATGACAACTGAACCTAAATTTGTTCCATCTAAAGCTGCTAAGGTTAATGTAGATGATTTTTCATGTAATGTACGTCTTGTAGATTGTGTTGGTTATGTTATTGATGGAGCTAAAGGGTATGAAGATGAAAATGGTCCAAGGATGGTTAAAACTCCATGGTATGATGATGAAATACCATTTATAGAGGCAGCAGAAATTGGTACAGAAAAAGTAATAAGAGATCATTCATCAATTGGTATTGTAGTTACAACTGATGGATCCTTTGGAGAAATACCTAGAAGTAATTATATTGATGCAGAGAGAAGAATTGTTAGTGAATTAAAAGATATAGGTAAACCATTTATCATGATTTTAAATTCATCTCATCCAATGCTTCCTGAAACAGAAAGAATTGCCAATAATCTAAGAGATGAATATGATATTCCTGTTCTTCCAATGAGTATTGAAGCAATGAATGAGAAAGACTTATATAATGTATTAAAAGAGTCTTTATATGAATTCCCTGTTACTGAAATCAAAGTTAATATGCCAGATTGGATAGCTGTATTACAACCTGATAATTGGCTTAAGAAAATATATATTGATAAAATAAAGGAAAGTGTAATTGAAGTAGATAAACTAAGAGATATAGATAAAATAACTAATCATTTTGGAGATTGTGAATATATATCTCGAGCATATATTTCTGATGTTGATACCAATACGGGAGTAGTTACTATAAATTTAAATGCTAAAGAAGGATTATTTGATGAAGTATTAAAAGGAATAATAGATATTGATGTAAGTAGTAAAGCAGATTTATTAAATCTATTTCAAGAATTTAGTGAAGCAAAAAGTGAATATGATCAAATAAAATCAGCTTTAAAGATGGTTAAATCAACAGGATATGGTGTTGCGTCACCGTCTCTTAATGATATGAAATTAGATTCGCCTGAAGTAGTTAAACAAGGAAGTAGATATGGTATTAAATTAAAAGCAGTGGCTCCATCTATTTATATGTTTAGAGTAGATGTCGAATCAACATTTGAACCAATTATAGGATCAGAAATGCAGAGTAAAGAATTAATTGATTATTTAATGCGTGATAGTGATACAGACCCAGAAAGCTTATGGAAAAGTGAAATATTTGGTCGTAGTATAGATCAAATAGTAAAAGAGGGAATTCAAGCTAAGTTATCTTTAACTCCAGAAAATGCTAGATTTAAAATTCAGCAAGCATTAACTAAACTTGTAAATAAAGGATCTGGCAATCTATATACACTAGTAATTTAAATTATGATTTATTCATAATTTTTTTATGAAATTAATGAATCTTAAAATAGATGATTATGCTTATATTAAATATATAAATATAAAAGATAATAGTTTAAAAATACATCTTTTAGAAATAGGACTTGTATATAATACTAAAATTAGATTACTTTATAAAGATAGTAATATTGTAGTTATTAATTATAGAAATACTAATATTCTATTATCTAAAGATATAGCTATAAATATAGAGGTATATGATAGCTTTATTAGGTAATCCTAATTGTGGAAAGAGTTCTATATTTAATATACTTACTAAATCATCTAGAAAAATTGGTAATTATAATGGAGTTACAGTAGACTATAAAATAGGACTGTTTAAAGATAAGAAAATAGTTGACTTGCCAGGTATTTATTCTCTTAATCCATATACTAAAGAAGAAGAGATTACTATAAAATTTATTAATAAAAATAAAATAGACTTAATAATTAATGTTATAGATATAAATTCATTAAATAGAAGTTTATACTTAACATTAAGATTACTAGATTTAAATATTCCACTCGTTATTGCACTAAATAAGTGTGAAAGTAATAATAGTATAAATATAGACTTGTTAGAAAAAATATTAAATATTAAAGTTATAAAAGTATCTGCTTTAAAAAATATCGGAATAGATAATTTAAAAAAAGAAATACTTAAAAATAATTATGTTTGTAATTATAAAATAGAATTTAATAATGATATTACAAGTATATATAAAAAGATAGATAGAATAACAAGTGAAGTAATAAAAAATAAGATAAAAAAAAGAAATAGATTTAAATTAATAATAAAATATAAATATTTATTTATAATAATTAGTATATTTATGTTTATATTAATATATTATTTTTCAATAAATATTATTGGAAATATTATAAATAGTAGAATAAATATTATTATAAATTATATAAATACTTATTTATTGATAATCTTAAATAAATTAAAATTATCAATTATTTTAAAAAAGCTAATATTAGACGGAATAATAAATGGTATTACAAATACTATAAACTTTATTCCTCAATTATTCTTTTTAATATTTATATTATCAATAATAGAAGATACAGGATTTATTAATATAATAGCTATACTATTTAATAATTTCTTAAATAAAATTGGTATAAGTAGTAATAGCCTACATTCATTGTTTTTAGCAACCAATTGTAGTGCAATGGCAATTATGTCTACGAGAACTATAAAAAATGAAATTGAGAGAAAAAAAGTTATATTCTTGATTCCTTTAATACCATGTTGTGCGAAAATATCTATTATGGTATTTATTATATCTAATTTTTATAATAGTTCTTTTTTAATATTCTTATCATTTTACTTAATTTTAATATTTATAATATTTTTATTAAGTATTATATTTAAAAAAAATAAATCCAAATTAATAATGGAAATTCCACAATTAAAAATTCCATCAATAAAAGTTGCATATAAAGAATCTATAACTAAGACAAAATCATTTATAAAAAGAATAATAACTATTATGATATTTATATCAATATTAAATTTCTTTCTATCATCATTTGATATATCATTAAATTATGTAAAAGATATAAAAAGTAGTATTCTATATTTTACATCATCTAAACTATCTATTATATTTAAGCCATTTATAGGAATAAATAGTCCATCTATTTTTCTATCTATTATATCTGGATTTTTTGCAAAAGAACAAGTAGTATCAACTATAAATACATTAAAAGTTAATTTAAACTATATTACTGCTTATACTTTTTGTATTTTTAATATATTTACTATCCCTTGTATTAATACACTATCTATTATGAAAAAAGAATGTGGTATTAAATTAACAATAGTCTATAATTTAATATATATATTAATATCTTATATAGTATCAGTTATTATATTTAGATTATTATTTTTTATTTAAAGTGTGTAATAAAAACAAGCAATAAGATAATAATAAAAATGGTGATTTTATGAAAAATGTAATAATATCAACCATTCTTTTTTTATTAGTATTACATATTTTAAATATGAATAAAAATAGGAATGAATTATTAAAAGTATTTAATGATAATAATACATATAAATCTTATATAATAGATCTTAGTATAGATAGTATTACAACACACAATATAAGAAACTATATATTTGATGAAATAGATGCACTATATCCTTATTTTGATAATGGTTATAATAACATAAATACAAGTTGGTATAATATAGATAAAACAAGGTCTTTTGAATCTAATATTAAACTATTTGAAGAAAAATATATTAATTATTTTAATAATAATTCTAAAAAAGACTATGCAATAAGTATTAAATTAGAAGGTATTAGAATATCTAAAGCAATAGTAATAACAGACAGTATAGAAAAGTATAAAAAATACTCTTATGTAAATTTATCTGGGATAAACTCATAAGATTAAATTACAAATAATGTGCTAAAAATAAAATTGAAAAGTAGAGATATATTTAAGCATAACTATTTTCTTTTGTTCTATATTTTGATATACTTAATGTAGAATAAGGAGGAATAAAATGAGAAAGAAAGGTTTTACCTTAATAGAATTAATAGCAGTATTAGTAATTTTAGCAATACTTGCACTAATCGTAACACCGCTAGTTATGAATATAATAAGAAAAGCTAGAGTTTCGGCAGATAAAAGAAGTGTAGATGCATACGGAAGAAGTGTCGAGTTAGCTATAGCTACTCACCTGCTAGATACAGGTACATTTCCAACAGATTTAAAAAACTTAAATGTAGAATATACAGGAAAAACTGTAAGCTGTAATATAATGCAAATGAAAGAAAATGGAGGAATATATTTATCAGAATGTACTGTAGGTACTAAAGCAGTAAAAGATTCATCTACTGAAGATGGATATTACCATTATGGTACAAGAGATTTAACAAATGAAGAATACATAGACATGTATGGAAAATCGCTAGAGAAAGCATTAAAAGAATACTATGATATAAATAATTCATATCCAAGTGATTATAAAGTTTTAACATTAGATTATAGTGGAAAGAATGTAATATGTAATACAAAGATTAATTATGATGGAACTGTATATCTAACAAATTGTAATGTGGATGGACTAAATATAACAGATACTAATAATAAGGATGGATATTATCATTATGGAAAAAATGAATATTCTGTTGGAGATGAAGTAATATATAATGGAATGAATTTTTATGTAATTAGTCAAAGCTCAGATGGTGAAAAAATAACATTGCTGAAAGGGGAACCATTAAAATATGAAGAAGTTCAATTATATTCAAATAGTACGGAATTTGGTACAGAAAATAATAATGGATATGGAGTAATGTACTATGCTTCAAATAATGATAGTAGATATATAAATTCATATATAAAAATAGTAGTAGAAAATTGGAGCACTGCGAATATAAATTCAAGAGACTTAATAGAAGATTATACTGGTTATAGTGCAAGACTATTGACATTAGATGAAATGGTATCAGATCTGGGATATGTGGAGGGTTATAAAGCTACAACTTATAATATTACAGCCGATACAACACCTTTGTGGGTTTATAATAACCAATATAGCTATTGGACAATGTCCCAAGGAAATGATTCATCTACTGAGGTTTGGGCTGTAGGTACCAGTGGAGTTCTGGGGAGCACAAGAGTTGCTACTTCCTGGACTGTTATTTATGGAAGTCCAAGTCGTAAAGCTGTTCGCCCAGTTATAACGATCTCTAAATCTTCAATCTAAATATTAGGAAATATTGTGCTAGAAATAAGAATCAGCAATACCAATAATTGCTGTTTTTTATTTTATAATTTATATATCTTATTAATTTATATAATATATATTGATATTTTAATTAAAAATATTGTATAATTGAGTAAGAATAGAGGGTTATTATGGAAGAATTAATTTTACCAGGAGATACAAAAGATTTAGATATTATTTATGAGATTAATTTTGAAGAGGCAGATATTTCAAATTATATGTTAGAGGATTAATATGAATGATATAAATAGAATTTTAAGAATATTTTATGATGATGTAAATATAAAAACAGTTTTAGAGCCTCCAACTAAAGTTGAAATCATAGATAAGTTATGTACAATTGGAATTGATAATCCTGGTGTTGATAATTCAAATATTGTAGATGAAATTGCATATGCACTTACAAAAAGTATAGTGAATTATGAAAAAAGGTTTTATAGTGAAAATAAGAATTTGAATATTAAATATTTAAATGCTATAAAAGGTGGATATAGACATATAAATTTATTTTTTACTGAAGATATTATTCCTGGAACAATGGAAAGTATAGAAATATATATTCCAGTAACTTCCGATAGTATGAAAAGTATTGTTCCTCATTTATATAAGTATTTAATGAGTAAGAAAATTAGTTTTTCATCAAAAATATCTATGTTTAACAGAAGCGATAATTTTATAGTTGAAGTATATGAAAAAAATGATGCGATAGATGTAATAAAATATTGTAATGATAATTACAAAGATATGTTAGGAGTACTAAATCCTTTTATAGCTAAAATAGGTTGTGTTGGAGTAAGTAAAAGATTAAATAATATAAGTTATAATAATGGTATTTCTATTTTACTTAATGAGTATATAGAGGAATGTATATTAAGTCAAAGAAAAAAAGCATATGATGCAATAGATTTTCAAAACTTTGTAAATGAAATGTATGAATCTGCTGATAATTATATAGATAAAAATATGTACTATATTGCTAGTATTTCATTATACTGTATACTTACAAAAAAGAATATATTAAGTTATTTTTCTGATAATATTAATTTTAATTTTGATTATACATATTTTAATAAATATGAAGAGATTATAATAGACAATAAATATCAGTATATGTATAATGGTAATATTGTTGATGAGAATAATAATTATTTAGAATTTGTTCATCTTCAGTGTTTAAATTGTTTAAATAAAATTCATTTAGAACAATATAATAGGCCATATGAAAGTGGTGCTATTATTAATAAAAAATTTACATACAAATTATTAGAACAATTAGATTTTATTTTAGATTCTTCTAGTAAATATAATATTAAGGCAGAGTATAATAATAAAGAAATATATGTATTACTTCCATATTTATATGGTTATATTGCAAATAAATATAAAGGTTGTAATGAAAGTGAAGTTAAAAATGTTATAAAAACTATAACAAATTCAATGATAATCAAAAAAGAGTATAATAATGATAAAATATACTATGAACAAAATAGTCAAAAAATTGTATCAAGTATTCCAATTATTACAACATCAGAAGGAACTGTTGCACTAGATATTGTAGATAATACAACATCAATGTGTAATATAACAACAATAAAAATGGGTAAGATAAAAAAGTATTTAAATGTGTATGTTCATCTTTCTTATGCGTACTTAGGAGATATAACATCTTATAAAGGAAAAAGATATAGGTATGCAGTAGCAAAAACACTACTAGATGATAATAACTGTAATGAGGCGTTAGAAAGAAGACAAAAAGACTTTGGGGCACTATTTATAGATGATAGAAAAGATATAAATAAATATATTCAGTTTGAAAATGATTAAAAACTATGTTAGAATGATTGATGAGGGATAGTATGAAGAAAAAAGTATTATTAATTTTAGTAGTTTGTTTATTATTATGTGGATGTGGGAGCAAGAAAAAAGTAACTAAAACAGTTGAAAAAAGTGAAATAGGAACTGTTGATGTTGCTTATAGTTTAAGTGTATCTTGTAATAATTTAACTAAAGATAGTTATGTAATTTTAAATAAAAATAAGACTGCAGAATATGGATTGTATGAATGTAATGAAAATAATTTAGAATTAGTTACAGGAACGGGTAAATATACATTAGATGGATCAAAAGTGATTATAGAAGATAATTATTCACAGAAGGTAATTGTAACAGTAAAAGATAAAAAAACTGTTTCAATAAAAGCAGGAGAAATAGAACAAACATTGACAAAATAACCGTTTTTTCTAAAAAAACGGTTATTTTTCCTTGTATTATTAACTCTTTGGTGTTATAATACTACTAGTTTGTGAAAGGAGGGATTTTAGTGGATAAGGTAATAGTTCGAAATGGTGACGTAGATGGTGCATTACGTAACATGAGACGTAAGAATGCTAAGGAAGGCCTCCTTAAAAAAGCTCGTGAGAAAAATGAAGGTTATAAAAAACCAGGAGTTAGAAGAAGAGAGAAAAAAGCTGAAGGAATTAAGAATACAAGAAAAAGAGAAAGAAACAATTATTAACTTTCTCTTTAATTTTAGAAAGTGGGTATAATTATGAGAGAAAAAATATTAAAAGATATAATAGAAGCAATGAAAAACAAAGATAAAGATAGACTTTCTACATTAAGACTTTTAAAAGGTGCGATGCAACTTGAAGAGATTAATAAAAAAAGAGAATTAAATGATGAAGAAGTAATCAGTTTAATTGCAAAACAAATAAAAACAAGAAGAGAATCTATTTTAGAATTTGAAAAAGCTAATCGTGAAGATTTAAAAGAAAAGACACAAAAAGAAATAGATATATTAACTGATTATATGCCAGAACAATTGAGTGAAGAAGAAATAATAAAAGAAATAGATATTGCTTTTGATGAAGTTAAACCAACATCAATGAAAGACATGAGAAATTTAATGGCTATTTTAAATCCTAAATTAAAAGGTAAAGCAGATATGAGCTTTGTAAGTAAAATAATAAAAGAAAAATTAAGTTAGCAGGTGATTTATGAAAAAATTATTAACTGGTTTAAAACCAAGTGGAGAATTAACACTTGGAAGTTTAATTGGTGGTATAAATCAAAGTGTAAAATATCAAGATGAATATGAATCATATATTTTTGTACCAGATTTGCATGCAATAACAGTAAATCAGGATCCAAAAGTATTAAAAGAAAGAATCAAAAAAAATGTTGCTTTATATTTAGCTTGTGGATTAGATCCTAAGAAAAATACATTTTATATTCAATCAGAAAATTTATATCATGCTAATTTGTCTTGGATACTTGAATGCAACACATATATGGGTGAAGCATCAAGAATGACTCAGTTTAAAGATAAAAGTAAAAAAAATGAGAATGTATCAGTAGGTCTTTTTACATATCCGATATTAATGGCTGCAGATATTCTTTTATATGATGCAGATTTAGTTCCAACAGGAATTGATCAAAAACAGCACGTTGAGCTTGCCAGAAATATTGCTATAAGATTTAACAATAAATATGGTGATACATTTAAAATTCCAGAACCAATGATTCCAAAGGTAGGAGCTAAAATAAAAGATTTAAAAGATCCTACAAAGAAAATGAGTAAATCAGATGACTCATATAAAGGAACAATTTTACTTTTAGATAGTGAAGATGAAATTAGAAAAAAAATAATGGGTGCAGTAACAGATAGTGATAATAAAATATATTTCGATGAAGAGAATAAGCCAGGTGTATCCAATCTTCTTACAATATATTCATCACTAAAAGAAATAAGTATAGATGATACTGTAAAACATTTTGAAGATTCTAACTATGGAACTTTAAAAAGAGAAGTTGCAGATTTAGTTGTTAGTAGAATAAATGATATTCAAACTAAATACAATGAAATTATTAATTCTAATATAATTGATGAAGTATTAGATGAAGGCGCTAAAAAAATGAATAAATATGCTAAGAAGAAATATGAAGAAGTATTAAAAAAAGTAGGTTTAGGTAGATAATGTATTGATTAATTTAATATTTTATGATATTATTATTCAAGTGTTCCGCTTATATTAGGTATAATGAGCACATAATAAAAAGAAAGGATTGTGACATTGTGAATTTAGTAGATAAGATTACAGAAAAACAAATTAGAACAGATATTCCTGAATTTCAAGTAGGAGATACTGTAAGAGTAAACATCAAGATTGATGAAAAAGACGCTCGTGGTAATATTAAAACAAGAATTCAAGCATATGAAGGTCTTGTTATGAGAATTCGTGGTTCTAGAATTAGTAAAACATTTACTGTAAGAAAAGTTTCTGCAGGTGTTGGAAATGAAAAAACATTCCCAGTAAATTCACCTAGAATAGATTCAATTGAAGTTGTAAGACGTGGTAAAGTTAGACAAGCTAATTTAGGATATATTAGAAACCAAAAGAAGACTCCAAAAATTCCAGAAAGAGCAGCATAAGGCTATTTATAGCCTTATTTTAGTAGGTGAGTAAATGAGAATAATAAAAGAATTAATTCCATATGTATTTATAATTGTTATCGTTGTATTAATTAGAACATTTATAGTAACACCAGTAATAGTTTCAGGATCATCTATGGATCCAACATTAAATAATGGCAATATTTTAATATTAAATAAACTTGCTAAAACTTATAATAGAGATGATATTGTAGTAATAGATGTTAAAGTTAATGGAAAAAGAGAAAGAATAGTAAAAAGAATAATAGGACTTCCAGGTGAAACAGTAAAATATGATAATAATATTTTATATATAAATGGTAAAAGAACACACGATGATTTTAGAATGAAGACAAGAGATTACGATTTAAGTAAATATACTGAATATGATAAAATACCAGAAGGATACTATTTTGTTTTAGGAGATAACAGAACAAATTCAATGGATAGTAGGGATTATAAAATTGGTCTTGTTAAAAAATCTCAAATATTGGGAAAACCAATATTTAGAATATGGCCATTTAACAAAATAGGAACAATTTAGTTCCTATTTTTATTATAAAATGATATAATTAACTGGTAGGTGGTTTTATGAACGATAATGAATCAAATTCAAGTAATTCAGGAAGAGTTAAAGGTTCAATAAAAGATAGATTAAAAAGTTTTATGTATCGCAGAAGATTTAGAATAAAACTTATGAAAAATAGTTTAATAAAAAAAGAAACGAAAGTTACTATCAATGTTTTTAATCAAATAAAGATAGCTAGTGTAAGAGATATAAAAAAATTAGGTGATAAAGCTATACCTGTTGATTTGAAAACAGAGAAATTTGATTTTGAAAAATACGATTACTATATTATAGAACCAGTTAAGAAAAAGGGAATAGATGATATAGATAGTATTTGGATGGACTATAAGAAAAATAGATTAAAAAATGGTATACATGCTTTAGATAAGATTAAGTCAGAGACTAAGTCGATAGAAATTAATTTAAAATATCCTGAACCTCATAAAGAAGATATAAAAGAAAAACAAATAATTATTTTAAATAATAAAGATATTTTAAAAGAAGAAATTATTAATGCTGATTTAAATATAGATTTATCAAAACTAGATAAATTGGCTGAATATGTAAATAATAATGATATAAAGAATATTAATGATGTTATTGATTATTATAATAAGATTATTGATAAAAACATAGAAGATATAGAAGTAAAACAACAGATAAATGATATAGAGTTTAAAAAAAATATTGGTATTGCTGAAGATTATGTTGATAATTATAATATAGATGATAATGCTGTTGATAAAAATAATAAAGATATTAATGAAAATAATAATGATAAAAATGACAATTATAAAAAGATTGTAATAGATAATAAACAAGATGAAAAAGACATAGTGGTAATAAAGAATTTAAATGTTTATAGAAATGATAAGAAACAAATAAGCGATAAAATAAATGAAAAGAAAGTTGAATCAAATAAAAAAATACACGTATTAAATAAATTTGATGGATATAAAATAAGACAGTTAAAAAATAATCAACTGAAAGCTGAGAGAGATATTAAAATAACTAGTGAGATTGTTGATAAAATGAATAAAGAAGTGGATAAAGTAACTAAAGAAATTAGTGAGGTTACAAAAGTTACAGGATATGGTAGAATGATTAAATCTTGTGCATCTATCGCAACAGGAGTACTTACACTACCATTTAGTGGACTATCAAATATTTTTAATATTGCGCTTGGAACATCACTTATAAATAGGGGACTTAGAGGTGTTAGAAAAGGTTTAGATACCAAAAGTGAAATAAAAGTTGATTACAAGTATGAAGACTTATCTAAAAAAATACATGAAACAAAAGATAAAGTAGAATTAACATCGACATTAATTAAAGATTCATTATATCAAATATCGGAAATAAAAAAATATACATATTTAGGAGTAGATAATTTAAAAATACTTGAAAATATAGAAAAAGATTTAAATACTAAATTAAAAGAGATAGATGTTATTAATAATACGTTAAATAAACAAGAAGAAAGAAATAAAATAAAAATTAGAAAAGTAGAGCGAAAAGAGTACTAAAAAATGCAAAAAGAAATGCATTTTTTTATTATATTTGAATTTTACATTTGTTTTACAGTTACACTAATGAAATGTTATAGAAACATTGTATAAAAAATCGATTTGTGATATTCTTAAAGCAAGATAGGAGAGGTAGAAATGGAAAAGAAAAATACAGGTTTAATAATCACTTTAATATTATTTATAATGCTGTCATTAGCTTTGGGAGGCATTTATGTTTAAAAAGAAAAATTATATTGGTATAAAACCAGCTAAAAATGATACAAAAATTAAAAGAATATTGATAGTTATAATTCCAATTTTATTAATTATTATTGGTGTAGTATTGTTTGCCATGGGTGGTTTAAACAAACTAATGGGAAATTCAGTTACAGATGATACTAATAATACAATTTCTATTGAGTTTAATCCTAATGGAGGAAGTGGAAGTATGACTCCGCAGACAGTGGAGATAAATTCTACTGATGCTGTAAAAAAAAATACATTTAAAGGTCCTTATAATGACTCAAAGTTCTTTGGATGGGCTATTTATAATAAAAGATTAAAAAAATATTTATGGGTTTTTTATGGTTCTACGGATAGTCATGGCAATGTAATTGACGATGATAAAGAAAAAAGATATTATTATGATGATTCATTTATATATAATATGGGTAATAAGAAGCAAGTCGAAGAAATTGCAATTATTAAAGATTGTTCTTCACTTTCTAGTATTATTAATGGTCTTAAAAAAGATTTTGAATTTGTAAGACCTGGGGACACATTAGTTCTTATTGCAATGTGGGAAGGTAAAAGAACGATTAATTTTGATTCTAATGGTGCAACAAGTGGATATATGTATCCGATTGAAATTAGTACATTAACTACTACTATTAGTCTTCCGAATTGTGATTATTACAAAGATGGATATAAATTTGATGGTTGGAAAATCTATGATAATGATACAAAAAAATGGGTTACAACAGTTAACACTGAAGTTAATGATCCGAATGATTTATCAACAACTTTTCATTCTTTTATCGATGAACCACTCATCTCAGACTATTTATATTTTAATAATAAAATTGGTCAAGTTTTTACATTATATCCACAATGGAAATCACACAGTATTCCTTTGACTATTATGTATGATGCCAATGGTGGTATTGGTAGTATTGATGTTCAAAATGCTGGTGATAAAGCATCTGATAGTACTTTTCAGTTTTACAAAAATACCATTATCAAAGCTAATAATGGACAAATTGTGAGGACAGGATACACTTTTAAAGGATGGAATGTTTATACATATAAATCTGATAGTAAATATTATGATATTCAAAAATGTGATAAAAAATATTTGGAATTAAGTGTTCCAAATGTAGAATGTAGTATTACTAATGCTCTCATATTAAGGGATGGTGGAACGCTTGCATATATTCCATATGGTTCTAGTGTTCTATTAAAAGCTGTATGGGAAAAGAATAATACTTCAAGTAATAATGTTTCTGGTCAATACACGGTTTATTATAAAACTAATAGCAATACTAGCATTAACAATCAAATTGTTAATTATAATGAATATTTTAATTTATCTAATATAACTCCTAAAAAACAGTACTATAAATTTGCAGGATATCATGCTTTAAGAAATGATAATTTATGGTATTGTTATACAAATAGTAACAAGAGTTTAAAAGAATGGAAAAATGAAAGTGTTTGTAAAAAATATGGTTATGTAAAGTTTGCAAAAGGAGAAAAATTATTAAAACTTGTTAATGTAAATGAGAGTGTTACGATGTATGCTCAGTGGGAATTAAATTCTTTTACTGTTAATTATTCTGCAACAGGAGTAACAGGAATTATGGGTAGTCAAACAATTGAATATGGAAAATCTACTTCGCTTAGATTAAATAACTTTAAAAAGAATGGATATATATTTGATGGATGGTATGCTCAAAGACAGAATGACACCTGGTTGTGTTATACAGATCCGGGAAAACAAAGAACGGCTTGGACAAATAAAAATACGTGTAATAATTTTGGCTATGTAAAATACAATGATGGAGAAAAGGTAGCGAAGACAGCTCCAGTTGGAACATCAGTAACAATGCATGCACAGTGGAAATCATCTCAGTTTACCGTAAAATACTATTCTGGCGGTGGTACTGGTACGATGAGTGATCAGAAGATAACCTATGGTGTATCTACGAAATTATTTGCTAATAAGTTTACAAGATCAGGATATAATTTTATAGGTTGGCATGCTCAAAGAGATGATGGCACTTGGTTATGCTATACAGATCCAGGAAAACAAGATATGGCATGGATGAGTATTTCTAAGTGTAATTTTGGTTATGTAATGTATAATAATCAAGAGTATGTTGCAAAAACAGCAAATCCTGGAAGATATGTAAAGATGGTTGCTCAATGGAAAACAAATTCATTTACTGTAAGATATGATGCCAATGGTGGTTATGGTTCAATGTCTGAACAAAAAATAATCTATGGTGTACCTACAAAATTGAAAAGCAACAGTTTTAGTAAGTCTGGTTATAAGTTTAAAGAATGGTATGCTAAAAAGGGAAATGAATGGTTATGTTATACAGATCCTAGTCATCAAAATTCTACTTGGATGGTACAAGCAAAATGCTCTTTTGGTAAAGATCCATATTCAAATGGAGCTAAAGTTGCGAAAACTGTTCCAGCAGGACAAGTAGTTACGATGTATGCTGTTTGGAAAAAGAATGCATGTTCTACAGAGTATTATTGTACAAGAGGTTCAATTGTTGGATCAGGACCAACAGCATATTGCCATGAAAAATTATATGAGGCTAAGAAGACTGTTTATAAATGTGAAAATGGATTCACTAACACAAAAGATGGATATTGTGTATATTCTGCAACATATTTATATACTGATAAGTGGAATAGAAAAATCTATGCAAATTGTAATTCTAGTAATGGTGAATGGTTAGATGGTAATAAGTGTAAGAAGGCTGCTAAGAGACAGTATGGTTCTAATAAGGAAAGCTGTCCTAAAGGTGGTATAAGAGATGGAGCTTACTGTTATAATGAATATAATACATCTAAGAGACAGGTATGTAATTAGTACTTGCAATCTTAATTAATATTTACTATAATTAAATTGACTAGGAGGATTTATTTTAAACGATAAAGTTTTAAATAAGAAAGATACAAAAGAGACTAAGAAAGAAAATACAGTAGTTGAAAAGGATGAAAATAAAGAGGAGAAGAAAGAGATAATTTCTTATGTGTCAGATAAAGATGGTATACCATATATTAATTTAGATTATTTTGATAGTGTCAATGAAAAAATAGCAGAATTTAAACCAACTGTATATGCATATCATGTTTTCAAAAATATTTTATTTGTTAGTATGAGTAAAGGATATATGGTAACTCCATATGAAGGTGGAATTAAATATCTAAATGTATATGTTGATTTAGATAATAATAAAGTATTAACTACAAAAGAATTACTCGATAAATTAAGCGTTTCTAAAGATCATATGAATGATAGTTTAAAAGATTATAAAGATATCGATTCAATGGATCTTGATAATGAAGTTACTGTAGAACCATGTAATGGAGGCCTTAGAATAATACCACAAAATATGGGAACATTCTCAGGATTTAGAATAGGCGTAAATTAGAAGTACTATTTAAATTTAAATATTAATAAAACAATCTAATTAAGTGATTAAAATCACTTTTTTATTTGGAATAATGCTTATTAAATGATATAATTAATATGGTGATTATATGAAACAATTCTATAGTAAATATATGAATAATGAAATTAAGTTTGATAAGTATACTGTACTTGGAGTATTATTTTTAGTAGCAGTAATATCTGGTATATTTGGATTTGTTTATGAGGTTATATTTTATTATTTTAATTTTGGTATGAAGGATATATACATGCGTGGAAGCAATTTTCTACCATTCATAAATATATACGCAACAGGATCTATAATAATATATATATTGACTAAAAGGTTGAAAAAAAATCCATTTTTAATATTTTTAATAAGTGTAATTGCAACAGGAATACTTGAATTTGTATCAGGATATGTAATGTATGAGTTCTTTGATGGTTTTAGATGTTGGGACTATAATACTGAAATATTAAATTTTGGTAATATTGGTGGTTATGTATGCTTAAGAAGTGTCTTATTCTTTGGAATATCGAGTTTGCTTTTAATGTATGTAATAGTACCAATGTGCTATTATTTAGCAACTATTTTAAATAAGAAAACATTTATTATAATTAGTTATTCAATCTTTGCACTATTCCTAATTGATGATTTATATAATTTATTAATTGCAAGAATATTTGATTTAAAAAGAGCATCAGATATATATAAATCTTTAGGATTTAAATATGTTAAATTTAAATAGGAGAGAAAATGAAATATCAGGATATAATAAATTCTCATATTAAATATGGAATTAGTAAAGATAGTATTATAGAAAATAGAGGTTATAAGGATATACTTGAAAATGTAGTGATTGCCCCATGGTGGGGTCATGATATGTTTAATGGCAAATTTGACAAGATCGATAAAATAAACGATAAAGTATATAATATATATGGTAGTGGTTTTTCTTTTTCATTTATTGAATTAAAAAGAATAGGCGCACCGGCAATTATGGATTATATATTATCTCTTGGACTTACTGATTGTAAAAATTTAATATTTTTAGGTTCTGTAGGATCACTTGATAGTGATATTAAAATTGGTGATATTGTTGTACCAAAATATTCAATATGTGGAGATGGCGCAAGCAGATATTTAAATTATGATTTTAAAGATGAATTTGGTTTGAAAGAATATCCATCTGAAAACATAACTAATAAATTAATTAGAATTTTAGATTCAAAAAAAAATATTGTATTATAGTGTTCCAAATTTTAGTACAGATTCACTTTTTTTAGAGTTTATTCATTTAGATGAAATAATAAACCTGGGAGCTAAAACAATAGAAATGGAAACTTCTGTAATTTTTAAATGTAATCAATTGTTAAATATAAATATAACTGCTCTTTTTTTGTGTTTCTGATAATATAGTGAATAAGAAGTCATTATATGGGGGTAGAAGTAAAAATGATCACGATTACAGACATAAAGTAAGAAATGAAATTATTTCAGGTGTAATAATAGATTTATTTAGAGAGGAGAATAATAATGAATAAATATATGGATGAGGCTGAAAAATTAGTAAAGGAAAATTTAATTGATAATAGCGGTGGACCATTTGGAGCGGTTGTTGTTAAATCAGGTGTAATAATAGGAAGAGGCTCAAATAATGTTATAAGAGATAATGATCCTACTGCACACGCAGAAATTGAGGCAATTAGAGATGCATGTAAAAATATAAAGAGTTTTGATTTAACAGGATGTTCTATATATACAACATGTTATCCATGTCCTATGTGTTTATCTGCAATTATATGGTCAAATATCAAAAAAGTATATTATGGAAATACTAAAGAGGATGCTGCTAACATAGGATTTAGAGATGAGTTTATATATGAATATATAGATAAATTAGCTAAAGGCATTGACGATGGAACTTTAAAGTTAAAAAATATAGATAGAAATAGAACAATAAAAGAGTTTGAAGAGTATATGAATAAAGAAGATAAAGTAATGTATTAGGGTTGTGGTAATTTGATTAGTGATGCATATAAAAAAGAAATAAAAGAAATATATAAAGAATTAAATGTTAATTCAAAAGGACTTAGTAGTAAACAAGCAAGAGTTAATTATCAAGTATATGGCAAGAATATATTAAAAGAAGCTCGTAAAAGAACAAAATTAGAAATATTCTTTGATCAATTTAAAAATATTATGGTAATACTTTTATTTATAGTAGGATTTTTATCATTAGCGCATGCAATTATAACTGATGGAGATTTTTTAGAACCTATTGTAATAATTTCTACCTCAATTATTAATTGTATAATGGGTTATTTGCAAGAGTCTAAAGCAGAAAATGCACTTGGAAAACTAAAAAAATATTCTCAAGATTATGTTAGAGTAAAAAGAAATGGAAAATATAAAAACATTAATTCCAAAAATTTAACACTAGGAGATTATATTGTACTAGAATCAGGAGATAAAGTTCCTGCAGATTGTCGTATAGTAAAAAATTATTTTTGTAAAGTTGATGAATCTATTTTAACAGGTGAAAGTATTAACGTAGATAAAATAGAAGATGTGCTTACAAGTGATTTAATACTTGCTGAAAGGACTAATATGATATATGCAGGTAGTACAGTTGTATCAGGAAAAGTAGAAGCAATAGTTGTTGCTATTGGAAATGAAACAGAACTAGGTAAAATTGCAAAATCAATAGATACTGAAAAAGAAGTTTTAACTCCACTTGAAATTAAAGTTAAAAAAGTAAGTAAATTTATAACCTGTGTTGCTGCTATATTAGTGTTATTAGTATTAATATATGGACTATTTAATCATTATACTATTTTAAATATAATTATGTTATGTATTTCAATGACAGTAGCAAGTGTTCCAGAAAGCCTTCCAATTGCTATAACTTCAACTCTTTCAATTGGTGTAAAACAAATGGCTAAAAAGAAAACTATAGTAAGAAATATGAGTGCTATTGAAACACTTGGTTCAACAGATGTAATATGTACAGATAAAACTGGTACTATAACTAAAAACAAAATGGAAGTATTAAAGATTTATTTGTTTAATGAAAATATAGAGTTAAATAATATTAGTGATTATAAAATTGTATGTGATATTATTAATAATTGTAATACTGCAGAAATTACTCAAGGTGGAAAGTTTATTGGTGATGCAGTAGATGTAGCTCTAAAAGACATATTAAAAATAAACAAAGTAAAAATGAATAGTCAAAAGAAATTAGCTGAGTTGCCATTTGATTCTGATAGAAAAATGATGAGTTATGTATATGAAGTTGATAATAAAAAATATATGTATACTAAAGGAAGTTTAGAATCTATTATTGATAGAAGTAATATGTATTATAATGATTCTAAAGCATTAAAAATAAATAATGATGTAATTAATTATTATAAAAAGATTGAATCAGAAATGTCAGATGCAGCATTAAAAGTAATTACCATTGCATATAAGGAAATTAAGGAAGATGTAAATAGTATTAATGATTACTATAAAGAAGAGAATAATTTAGTAATTGTTGGGTTAATAGGTTTAAAAGATCCAGTTAGAAGTAATATAAAAAATTCTATAATCGAATGTAAGAATGCCCATATTAAAACTATAATGCTTACTGGTGATAATCTAAAAACAGCATATTCTATTGCTAGTGAAGTAGGAATTTGTAATTCTATAGAAGAATGTATTAATGCAACAGAATTAGATGGTTTGACTGAAAATGAATTAGACAAATATGTTGATAAATATTCAGTATTCTCTAGAGTTAATCCAGATAATAAATTACAAATTGTAAAGTCATTGCAAAGAAAAGGTAAAATAGTTGCAATGACTGGAGATGGTGTAAATGATGCTCCAGCAATAAAATTAGCGTCGGTAGGAATTGGTATGGGGAAAAGTGGTACTGATGTAACTAAAGAAGTGTCTGATATAATTCTTCTTGATGATAGTTTTAATACAATTACAACAGCAGTAAAAGAAGGAAGAAGAATATATGATAATGTAATATCAAATATTATTTATAATTTATCTAGTAATTTTACAGAGATATTAATTATATTATTTGGTATGTTAACAAATAATATGATTATATCAGCAGTTCACGTATTATATATTGATCTTGTTGCAGATACAATTCCTTCTATAACACTTGCTTTTGAAAATGCATCAAAAGACGTTATGAAAAGGAAACCAAATGGTATTAATCAAAAAATATTTACTAAGAATAATTGCATATTCTTAATAGCGTCAGTAATTATTGAGACATTTATAAGTTTATTTATATATACTCATTTTTATAATCTAGGCGTAGATTATGCCCAAACTCTTGCACTATTAAGTATTATAATTAATGAATTTGTATTTGCTTATAATTGTCGTTCACTTAAAGATTCAATATATAAAAAGGGCCTATTTACGAATAAATATTTAAATATTGGAATATTAGGTTTATTAATTGTACAAGCACTTGTATTTTTAACACCAATAGGAAAGATTTTTAATTTAGTAAAAATAACAATACCACAATTTTCTTTTGTTATATTAATTAATATAGTATCATTTATTTTAATAGAAATTTTAAAATCTTTTTTAAAAAAAATATATGAAAAATAAGCTATTAGAATAATTATTAGAAAATATGGAGTGTTATAATTGGGGAGGATTTAATATGATTGAAATTAAAAATGTAACAAAAAAATATGGTAATAAAGTTGCACTCGATGATATTTCTTTTAATGTAGAAGATGGAGAAATATTTGCATTTATTGGACATAATGGAGCAGGAAAAACAACTTTAATTAAATCTATGGTAGGAATACATGACTTTGATTTAGGTGATATTATAATAAATGGTAAATCAATAAAAAACAATGATATAGATTGTAAAAAAGAAATAGCGTTTGTACCTGATAATCCAGAATTATATGAAAATATGAAAGCTATTAGATTTATTAATTTTATATGTGATATGTATGAAATTGATAATGATATTAGATTAACTAATATAAAGAAATATGCCAAAATATTTGAAATGGAAGATTATTTAAATGATGAGATAGGTTCGTTTTCTCATGGTATGAAACAAAAAATTGCATTAATAGCAGCATTAGCTCATAATCCAAATGTACTTATTATGGATGAACCATTTGTAGGACTTGATCCAAAAGCAATATTTGATATGAAAAAGATAATGAATGAAATGGTTAAAGATGGTAAGATAGTATTTTTTTCAACACATATATTAGATGTTGCAGAAAAGTTGTGTTCTAAAGTTGCAATTATAAAAAATGGAAAATTAGTTAAAGTTGGTAATATGAAAGACATAAAAGGAGATAAGTCACTTGAAAAAGTGTTCTTAGAACTTGAAAAGTAATATGAAAAAAATATTATCACTTTTAAAAACTTGTATGAGTAATAATATGAGTTTATTTAAAGTAAAAAATAAAAATAATTCTAAAACATATAAACATATATTACCGATAATACTTTTTGTATTTGTGTTTTTTGCTATATATTATTATGCCGATATTATAATAAAACCATTAATAAAAATAAATGTAGGGTATATTATATTATCTTTAATTGCAATTATAACATTTTTTTTAACACTAGTAGAGGGCATATACAAATCTAGTAGTTTATTATTTAATTGTACTGACGATAATTTACTGTTATCATTACCGATAAAAAGACATACAGTATTATTTATTAGAATATTCAAATTTTATGTTTTTGAACTATTATATAATGCAATGTTTTTATTACCAGTAATAGTTTCTTATGCTGTAAATGTAAAAGTTGGATATGAATATTATATTACTTCATTATTTATGATATTATTACTTCCTATTATTCCTATTTTTATATCATGTGTAATAGGATTATTTATATCATTTGTATCGACAAGGTTTAAATTAAAAAATATAGCTCAGATATTTATAACAACTATTTTCTTGCTTGTTATGTTATATTTATCATATAATTTAGAGTCAATTGCAAAAAATATTGCAAGTAATGCAACAAGTATTAATGACTTTATAACTAAAATGTATTATCCAGCAGGTGTATATTCAAAATTAGTTACTAATTTTAATTTAAGTGATTTACTAGTATTTATAATAATTAATATTTTGTTATTTATTATTTTAATATTATTATTTAGCAAAGTATATTTTAAAATAAATTCTAAGGTAAAAGAGATTAAAGTAAATAAGCATAGTAAAAATTATATAGTTAGAGCAAATAGTCAATTTTTATCATTAGTAAAGAAAGAATTAAAAAGGTTTACTAATACTCCAGTATTTGTAATAAATGCGGCATTTGGTTTAGTATTATTCTTAATTGCTTGTGTTTTTATTGTTATAAAATCTGATACGTTTTTAAATTTTATTAATCAATATGGATTAAGCCTTAAAAAAAATATAATAATTGAATATATTCCAGTAATTTTATTTGCCCTCATTTCATTTTCATCGCTTATGACCTCAATTACAAGTTCAATGATTTCATTAGAAGGAAAAAGCTTTAATATTTTAAAAAGTCTACCAATAAAGCCATTTAAAATAATTTTTTCAAAAGTAATAGCAGCACTAATTATAATGATACCAGTTATATTAATTGGTGATAGTATTATGTTTATAAAATTTAAATTTAATTTTTTTAGTATAATTATGATAATATCTTTATCTATTATTATTCCATTAGTATCAGAATTAATTGGAATAATAGTTAATTTAAAGTATCCTAAAATGAATGCTGAAAGTGATACAGAAGTAGTAAAGCAAAGTATTAGTTCATTTATATCTGTATTAATTGGCATTGTATTAATTGGAATAAATATATTTGTAATAATAAAATGTATTGAATACAGTATTTCAAATTATATAATATTATTTGGAGGAATAATTGCTTATATGATAATATTAATTAGTTTATTAATATATTTATATAGAAGAGGAATAAAATATTTTTATAATATAAGTGTTTAGGAGGATTATGGAACTTATTGATATATATGATGAATTAAATAATGATTTAGGTTATTCAGTTGATAGAAAAAAAGCACATAGTGATAATTTATGGCATCGTCATGCTTCAACTTGGATAATGAATGATAAAGGAGAGATTTTACTTCAACAAAGATCTAAAAATAAGAAAAAGAATCCTTTATTATGGGGAAAAACAGGAGGACATGTTGGACATTTAGAAACACCTTTAGAGGCTGTAAAAAGAGAAACTTTAGAAGAACTGGGACTTAAATTAAATGATAGAGATATTAAACTGTTAGATGTTTATAAGAGTAATAGTAATGAGCACTATTTTTCATATGGTTATATTGCTTTTACTAATAATAAAATTGAAGATTTTGTATTACAAAAAGAAGAAGTAGAAAAAGTTAAATATTATAAAATTGAAGAGTTAGAAAAATATAAAGAAAACAACAGTAAAGATTTTACTTTTTATAAATGGAGTAATGAAGCATTTAAAGAGTAGATGGATAAATTAAAAAAATATCGCGATATTCATAAAAAATAATTAATATACAAAAAGAATGAAATATGTTAAAATAATGATGTAAGATATAAGTAGTATAATTGGAGGAAAATAATGAGTACAGAAAAAGACTTTAAAAAAGGTAAATATATAACATTAGATAACGGTAAAGGATACTGTATTGTTAGTGATGTAATATATGATAATGATAAATATTTATTTTTAATTAATCCTGATGATGTAAAAGAGCAGTATTATGCACAATTAGAATTAGTAGATGATAATATTAATATAAATATTATTGATAATAATGAAGAAGATAATAAACAATTTATAGATATTCTTAGTGATAAGTTTAGGGATGACATGGCAAACTTTTTAGCAAAACTAGTGGAGGAAAAATGAAAAGAAATATAAAATTTAGTCAAAAAAATAAAGTAATATCAATAATAGATTATAGAGATAAAATGACAGTCGGTGATATGGATCATCCAGTAAATAGAGATTTAAAAAATATGTTACAGAATATAGATAGGGTTGAAGAAAAGAATGACGAAAAATTATTAGCAGATGTTACAGAAGAATATTTATCTTATGAAAAGAGAAGATGGGATAATAAATTTTTATCTTTAATTTCATTAATTACATCTGCATTTATTGGAACATCAATTTTTTCAGCATCTCACGTTGGATTAGGAACCTTAATTCTCACCGTTCCTGTTAATATTGAACTTATTTATGTGACACTTGAATCTTTTAAAGGAAGAATAAAAGCAGAACAAGGATTAAAAAAATTAAAGGAAATAGTTAGTGATTTAAAGGAAGAAAAAAATAAAGATAAACAAATATAAAATATTTTTTTAAATACTATGTATTTAATTTTAAATGATAGTGTAGGTGTTTATGAATATAATAGATTATATAGAGAAAAATGGTAAGTATACATTCTTAGAAAAAGAATTAAATGAAGTAGATAAATTAGTATTTAGTAATTTATCTTACGTTGATTTTAAAGATTTATTAGATAATAACTTTAAGAATAAGAAAAGTATTGAATCTGTAGGAGAAGAATTCTTTAAAAGAAAATATGATAAAGAAAAAAGAATACTAGCAATAAAAGGTGGAATAAAAGCTTTAAAAGCTATGTATAAGACTAAAAGATATAAAGACCTACTTATTTATAATTATGAAAAAGTAATTAATAATAATTTACAATTTTCAGCTTTAACAATTGAGATTAATAAAAATCTTTTATATATTTCTTTTGAGGGGACAGATGAAAGTACAATAGGTTGGAAAGAAGATTTTGAATTATCTTATAAAAATATTATTGAATCTCATAAAATGGCAATTAGATATTTAAATAAATTTACATTTAAAGATTGTAAACTGATAGTAGGAGGTCATTCTAAGGGTGGAAATCTAGCTTTAGTTTCTGCAATGTACACTAACTTTATTGTTCGAAATAAAATCATTAATATATATTCATATGATGGACCAGGATTATTAAGAGGTAGTTTGCATTCAAAAAGATATATGAAAATTAAAGATAAATATATACATATAATTCCTAATAATTCTGTTGTTGGAATAATGTTATATTCTACAAATAATGTAGTGATTAAAACGAAACATATAGGAATACTTTCACATTTTATACTTAATTGGGAAGTTGATTTAGAAAATTTAGTAAGTGATAAAATGAGGCAGTCAACAATAGATCTTCAAATACGAATGAATAGTTGGATAGAAAAATATAATGATGAGCAAAAGAAAATATTTGTTGAAGAATTGTTTGATATATTTGAAAAGAATAATATAAAGTCTTTAATTGTTATTTTAGAAAAGCCTAGCATATTGATAAAATTATTAAAAGAAAAATCAAAAATGAATAATGAAATGTTTAAAGATTTTGAGGACATGGTTAAAAATTTTATATTTGCAAATGTAAAAGAGACAATTACTAAAAAGCAATAACAAAATAATTATTAATAGAAAGGATGATTGTTTATGAAAAAAATATTAGTTTGTTATTTTTCAGCAACCGGAAAAACTAAAAAAGTAGCGCAAAAAGTTGCTGAGATTGCTGATTGCGAATCGTTTGAAATTGAGCCTGTATTAAAGTATACGAAAGAAGACTTAGATTGGACTGATAAAAACAGTAGATCAACTAAGGAAATGGAAGATAAATTATCAAGACCAGAAATAGTAAATAAGGTTGATAATATAGATGATTATAATACAATAATTCTAGGATTTCCTGTATGGTGGTATACAGCTCCAACAATTATAAACACATTTATAGAGCAAAATGATTTAAAAAACAAAGATATATATGTATTCGTTACTAGTGGTAGTTCATCATATGAAAGTAGTTTTAACGATTTAAAGACGACATATGGAGATTTGAATTTTGTATCTGGAATTAGATTAACTGGATTAGAATCAGTTGATGACATTGTAAAATGGATTAAATAGAGTAGATTAAAATCTGCTCTTTTGTTATAATTAAAATGTATGGAGATAATATGAATATAGAGATTAAACATTCGATAACTTGTGAAGAATTTAATGATGTCTTAAAGTCAGTAGATTTTAAAACATATGAAAAAAATCAAATAATTAACGCCTTAAAAAATACTATGTATATGGTAAAAGTTTTAGTGGATGGTAAATTAGCCGGAATAGGTAGAGTAGTTGGTGATAATAGTATAGTTTGCTTGCTTACTGATATATGTGTAAAACCGGAATATCAAAAAAAAGGAATTGGTCTTATAATAGTTAATGAATTAGTTAGATTAATTAAATTAGGTGTAAAAGATAATGAAAAGATGCAAATTGAACTGACACCAACAGCAGGTTGTGAAGAGTTTTATAAAAAGGTAGGATTTAAATATAAACCTGATGTTATAACAGGAATGTATTTGTGGATAAAAAAATTTTGTAGATTCAAATTCAATAATTTCAGATACTGATTTAAAGCAAATATGTAAAATGACAACAAAAGATGGATTTACATTTTATGCTAAAAAACCACAATATATATTTTTATATAAGTTTAAAGAATTATTAGCTGGTTATAATACTGAGATTTTAAATAATGATATTACTGAAATAAATAATAAGAATGTTAATATCATAAATGATGTAATTAATCTTTATAATATAGCAACCAATTATATTAGTGAGGATGAATTATATAATATAATTATTAATTTATCTGATATATCTAGTTACCTAAATGATTTAAAGAATGATAATATGGATAGATATTATGAATTAATTAATTGTGGATTAAATATTGCTAAGAATAATAAAATTAAAAGTATTTAGAGGTTGTATGAAAAGAAAGTTAAAAAAGAAGGTAAAAATATTTATAGTTATAATATTTATTTTAACTGTTGTTTTAGGAGCTTTATTACTATTTAAACCATCAAAAAATAGTTTAAAAAAAGAAAATAAAGTGGATATTAATATAGTAGATAAAGTATATAAGAGAATAAATGATGATGAAATAAATATAGAGTTTTTAACATGGATAAATAAAAACTATAAGGATTCATTAAATAAAATAAATAAACTATTAAAAAAAGATAGCTATGATAGAAAAATGTGGCATGAAGCAACTGGTAATTCTTTTATAGTATTAAAAGATTTATATGAAAACAAGTATGAGAATATGGATAATGTAAAAATTATTTCATCAAAAGATCAAAGTACTATTAGTTTTGTTGGAGATGTGTCACTTGCAGATAATTGGTTTATAGCTCCAGTGTATGATGAGCGTGGCGGTATTTCTGGAATTTTAGGGGATAAGATGTTAAAAATTATGACTAGTAGTGATGTAATGATTGCTAATTCAGAATTTACAGTAAGTAGTAGAGGTGCAGAAATTCCAAATAAGATGTATACATTTAGAGCAAAAAAAGAAAGACTATCTATTTATGATGAAATGGGTGTTGATATGGTAACACTTGCTAATAATCATGTTTATGATTATGGAGCAGATGCATTTTTAGATATGTTGGATGCTTTTAATGAATTTAAAATACCACATATTGGAGCAGGGCATAATATTGAGGAAGCAAAAAAGCCATTTTACTTTATTATTAATGGATATAAATTTGCATTTGTCTCTGCAACACGAGCTGAAAAATTTATTTTAACACCCGGTGCAACAGATACAGAACCAGGAGTATTTAGGTGCTATGACCCAACTGATATGATTAATCTTATTAAAGAATTACGCCCAAATAATGATTATGTAATTCCAATCATTCATTTTGGACGTGAAAATTCACACAGTTTAGAAGATGAACAAGTAAGTAGTGCTAAAGCATATATAGATGCTGGTGCAGATATGGTAGTTGGACATCATGCCCATACCTTACAAGGAATTGAAATATATAATGATAAACCAATTATATATAATTTGGGAAATTTCTTATTTAATAATGAAACAATAGATACAGCTTTATTTCAAGTATTACTAAATAATGATGGTACTATGGAATATTATATGATTCCTGCATTACAAAGTAATTCTAAAACAGAAGTTTTAGAGGGTGATGATAAAATTAGAGTAATCAATGATATAAATAGTTATAGTGTAAATGTTAGATTAGATGAAAATGGAAAAATTATGAAGGAGGATTTATGAGAGGAAAAAATTATTATAGAAGATTAGACTATATTAGAATTATTTCTTGTATCATGGTGCTTTTATATCATCTAAATATATTAAAAGGTGGTTTTTTAGCAGTATGTACCTTTTTTGCATTAACAGGCTATTTAAGCTGTCTATCTGCTTTAAAAAATGATAATTTTTCTATAAAAAAATATTATAAAAATAGAATATCTAAAATATATATTCCTTTAATTGCAGTAGTATTCATAACTATTATTTTAGTTAAGATAATACCAGGAATTAAATGGCTTAATTTAAGACCAGAATCATTATCAGTATTATTAGGATATAATAATTTCTGGCAGTTATCAGCTAATTTAGATTATTTTACAAGACATATTAATTCACCATTTATGCATTTATGGTATATATCCATATTAATGCAATTTGAATTAGTATTCCCAATTATATTTGTTTTATTAAAAAAGATAAGCAAGAGTATTGGTAAACATATATCTACTATAGTAGTATTTATCTTGCTTGTAGTATCTACAATTATATTTTATTATATGAGTAAAACACAAGATATTATGCTTGTATATTACAATACATTCGCAAGAAGTTTTTCAATTATTGCAGGAGTATTTCTTGCTCTTGTTCACTATAAATATAATATTAAATTTGCTTATATATTTAGAAAAATAGGAAATATAATGTTTAATCTATATGCAATTATTTTAATATTATTAACACTCTTTATTTCGTCTAAATCAAGTCATTATGCATTATATATGATTCTAGTTACATTTGTAAGTTTAAGACTAATTGAATATGCAGTATTAGAAGAATCAAGACATGGAAAAGCAAATAAACTTATTGGTTTATTATCAAAATGTTCATATGAAATATATTTAGTACAATATCCAGTAATTTTCTTTATTCAAAGACTTAGTATGAATAATTACGTAAAAATAGTAATTATAATAATTCTTACATTTATTATTTCTATTATATTAAATGCAATATTAAGCAATAAAAAGAATATATTAAGAAAAGTATTTAAATATTTATTTATTATTATAGTATCTATATTTGGAATATATATTTTAATAACTGAAAAAGATACAAAAAAAGAAATGAAAGAATTAGAAGATAAATTAAATGAAAACTCTAAAATGATCGAAAAGAAAAATGATGAATATTTAAATGCATTAAATAGTGAGAAACAGCAGTGGGATGAAGTACTTAAAGAGATGGAAAACGAAGAAGCAGCAGCTGCTGAAATGGTTAAAAATTTACCAATTGTTGGTGTTGGAGATTCTGTATTGTTAGGAACAATAGATGAATTATATAAAAAATTTCCAAATGGATATTTTGATGGTAAAGTATCAAGATCAATAACAGGAGCAGAAGATTTATTAGTTAGTATGAAAAATGAAGGTAAATTAGCAGATACTTTGATTTTAGCTTTAGCTAATAATGGAGACTATTCTGATAGAGTAAATAAGCATCTAATGGATATATTAGGAGATAGACAAATATATTGGGTTAATGCTGTTGGTGCAGATGATCCAAAGTTTAATGACAATTTTAAAGAGTTTGCTAAAAATTATTCAAATATTCATATAGTAGATTGGGTTAGTGCTTCTAAAGATCATCCAGAATATTTTTATGCTGATGGAATCCATCTAAAAGGGGATGGACCAAAAGCATATGCAGATACTATATTTGATGCATTATGCAATGAATATTTAAAAGAATATAAAAGCAAAAAAGAAGAAATATTAAATAAACATGAACAAGAATTAAAAAATAAAATTGCATTTTATGGTGATGAAGTATTAATTAATTCATATACATACATTAATAAAAAGTTTTCGAAATCAGCATTTAATACAAAGAAAAAATATAAATTTGATAATTTATATAATGATTTAAAAAGTAAAATTGAGAATAATACATTAGAATATAAGTTAGTTTTTATATTAGGTAAAGATAGTAATATTAGTGAAGAAGATTATAAAAAAATAATTGAATTATGTAAGAATTATAAAATATATATTTGTAATATTACAGATAAAAAGCTAAATTTATCTATGGATAATGTTTCAATAATAGATTTTTATAGTGATGTAAAAAAACATAGTAATTATATGCTTTCTAATAAAAAGAGTTTATCTAAAGAAGGTAATAAAGCCTTAGCAACCAAGTTATCTAAAGAGGTAAAATAGATGAAACTTTATAGAGGGTGTAAAGAACCTAATTTAAAGGTTATGTATCCTAGATTAGTTAATCATAAAAGAAAGTATGTATATGCAACAAGTGATATAGTTGAAGCAATAATATATTCAGTTAAGGGTGGAAACTATAATTATACTAATATATATGGATATGATGATAACAATAAAAGATGTTTAATAGAAAGAAAAGCAAATTGTTTAGAGAAAATATATAATCAAGAAGGAAGATATTATATATTAGATGATACAAACTTTAAAAAACATGAATTTATTGGTGTTGGAGATAACGAATATATATCTTCTAGTGAGGTAAAAGTAAAAGAAGAAATAACTATACCTAATGTGTGGGAGTACCTAAAAGAACTTGAAAAAAAGGGAATTTTAAAGATATATAGATATCCATCTAGACCAAAGACATATCCTAAAGATGATAGTGATTTAATAGAGTGTGCTATATTAGAATATTTAAATACTAATAATCTTGAAGAAGCATTAATAAAACTTGAAAAATATCATTCAGAATTAAAAGAGAGAATAAATGAAACAAAGAAGTTTGTTAAAACACATAATATTGATGAAATAAAAAGGAGTATTAAGTTTTTTAAATAATAAAGGAGAATTATGGAATTATTAGATATAGTAGATGAAAATGGCAATTATACAGGCGAGGCAGTCGAAAGAAGTGTTGCTCAAAAGCTTAATCTATTGCACTATGAAGTAATCATTATTCCTGTTAATGATAAGAAACAAATTCTTCTTCAAAAAAGGAGTAAGAATAAAAAGTTTTTTCCAAACAAATGGACATTTTCATCAGGATTAGTCATTTCAAAAGAAACATTAGATGATGCGGCAATAAGAGAAACTAAAGAAGAGTTAGGTATTACAATTAGTAAAAACGATTTAAAAGTTTTAGAAGAAAATATAAACATGACAAGATTCTATTACTTTTTTTGCAATAAAAAGGAAAATGAATTTACAATACAAGAAAGTGAATTATCAGCAGTTAAATGGTATGATATTTTAGATGTTATAAAAAAGGTTAGTAATAAAGATGACTCAATTATAATAAAAGAGAGTAGATTATATTTGTTAGAAAGATTATATAATATTTTAAATAAAAAGTAGAGAGTTTATATGAGTATAACAAAGACAAAATTAAAAGATATATTATTAAAAGATGATGTTTTAAAATCTATAACAGACAATTTAGATTATTTAGTTAAGATAATACCTGAGTTAAAATATATGATAGGGTTTGAGCATAAGCATCCTCATCATCATTTAGATGTATGGAATCATACTTTACTAGCACTTAGCTTATCAAAAAAAGATTTTGATATTAGATTATGTTTACTTCTTCACGATATAGGGAAACCATTTTCTTATCAAGATGATGGCGATATTAGACATTATAAAAATCATCCGAAAGTTTCATCCTATATTTCAAGATTAATACTATCAAGATTAGGTTATGATATTAACTATATTAATAAAATTTGTTATTTAATAGAAAAACACGATAGTAGAATAAGTGTTGAGAAAATAAAAAACAATTATAATTTAAGCTTAATTCTTTATGAAATTCAGAAGTGTGATGCACTTGCCCATCATCCAGAAAAATTAGAAAAAAGAAAAGAATATTTAAATAAAACAAAAAAACTATTAAATAAAAATAATATTATTATGTAATAAATAAAGGAGTATAAAAATGAATGAATTTATTAATTTAGATATTAATAATATCGATAAAGAACATATTTGTTGTGCGATAGGAGATCCTAAGCATCAAGAAGGAGTTCTAAACAAAAAAGAATGGATTAAAGATAAATTAAAAGATGGACACGTATTTAGAAAACTAAATGCTAGAGGAAAAATTTTTATCGAATATGAACCAATTGAAACATCATGGGTTCCAATTGTTGGAAATAATTATATGTATATATATTGTTTGTGGGTAGCTGGTAGCTTTAAGAAAAAAGGTATAGGAAAAGAATTGTTAGAATATGCAATTAACGATGCCAAAAGTAAGAAAATGAATGGTATATGTACTTTAGTTTCCAAAGGTAAAAAACCTTTTATAGGAGATAAAAAATTTTTTGAACATTTTGGATTTAAGGTAATTGATACTATAAATGAATATGAATTATTAGCACTAAATTTCAATGATTCAGAATTACCTAAATTTAATGAAAGTGCTAGAAAAATGGAAATTGATAGTCAAGATTTTACTATTTATTATTCTAATGAGTGCCCATATGTAGAATATGAAGTTAAAGAATTATCAAATTATGCAAAAGAAAAAGGAATTAAAATAGACTTTATTAAAATAGACTCATTAGAAAAAGCAAAAAATGTTCCATGTATTTTTAATAACTGGGCTAATTTTTATAAAGGTAAGTTTATTTCAAATACAATATTAAATGCAAATGCTTTAGAAAAACTATTAAAATAAAATAGTATTTATGATATATTGAAAATATTATAATTTTGTAAAAAAAGAGGTGAAATATATCATGTATAAAAAAATATATATTATTGGACCTGTTGGAAGTGGTAAAACTACTTTTGCAACAAAACTATCAGAAATAACTAATATTAAATATTATGAACTTGATAAAGTAGCATGGGATGATGATAATGGTAACATTAAACGTTCTAAAGAAGAAGCATTAAAAATATTTAAACAAATACTAAAAAACGATTCTTGGATTATTGAAGATGTAGGAAGAAGTAAATTTAAACAAGGTAGAGTAGATGCAGATATTATTTATTATATTAAATTATCAAGATTAAAATCATATTATAGAGTGGTAAAAAGGTGGATTAAGCAAAGATTAGGCATAGAAAGATATAATCATTCACCAGTTATTAAACAATTGTTTTATTATATTAAAACAGTTAATACATATTATAAAAAAGAAAAAAAGAAATTGAAAAGTTTAAATGAATTTAAAGACAAATTAAATATTGTAAACAATAAAGATATAAAAAGAATTATAAGTAATGAAATTAATAAAAATGAGGTAAAGTAAATGAATATATATATAGTACGACATGGTCAAACAGATTATAATGTAAATGGAAGATATGGAGGAAGAATAGATGTTCCTTTAAATAAAATTGGTATATCTGAGGCATACAATGTAAAAGAAAAACTTAACGGTATTAAATTTGATAAAGTATATTCATCACCACTTTCACGGGCATATGATACAGCACGAATAATTACTGATTGTGATATAATTAAAGATGAAAGAATAATTGAAAGAAGTAATGGCGAGTTAGAAGGAAAATTGAAATCTGAAATAAGTGAATTGCCAGATTTTAATAATCCAAATGAGAAAAGATATAATATTGAATCAATTACAAATTTTAGAAAAAGAATTAATAGTTTTTTAGATGATATTATTAATTGTGATGCTGAAAATATTTTAATAGTTACACACGCTGGAGTCGGAATTTATATTAGATGTTATTTTGAGGGTGAACCAGAAAATAGCAATTATTATTCATATAAAATTAATAATTGTGAAATCATAAAATATGATGTTAACGTGAGTAAAAAAGTAAAGATATAATATTATTTAATTTAATAAATAATGAGTATTTGAATGATAAAAATATAGTGTTTGATATTGGAACTGTAATATTAAATTTTGATTATATGAAAGTATTATCACAATTAAAATAGTTATAACAATTGTAAAAAAGAGGTAAAGTAATGACAGTAGTATATTTAATTAGACATTCTATACCGTTAGTAGAAGATGGAATTATGAATGTTTCTGAAACAGATCAAGTAATTAATGAGAAAATCATTTTAAGTATTGAAGGTGAAGAAAAAGCAAAACAAATTAGTGAAATATCTGAATTACAAAATATTGATGCTATTTGGTCTAGTAGTTATGTTAGAGCTAAACAAACAGCTAAGTATATTGCATATAAAAATAATTTAAATATTAATATTGATAGTAGATTTAATGAAAGAAAACTAGGGAATTTGGATAAATTGAAAGAATTAGGTAAAACAAAACAACATTCTTTTACTTTAGAACAACTATTAGATAAAAATTTAAAAATTGAATATGGTGAGAGTATGAATGAAGTTAATGAAAGAATGAGTTTAGCTGTAAGTGATATTTTAAAAAACTATGAAAATAAAAAAGTTGCAATTATAAGTCATGGTGCAGCTATGAGATTTTATTTAATGAATTTTTGTAATTTGAATGATAATATACAATTATTATTCAATAATAAAGTTTTAGATTTTTCTTATTCAAGTATAATTAAATTAACATTTAATAAAAATAAAATAATTGATATAAGAAATATCAATCAAGTATAGATATTGTATGAATTTATCTTTTATTAGAAAAATGAGATTATAGAGGTGAAATAATGATAAAAAATGTTGTATTTGATATTGGAAATGTAATACTAAATTTTGATTATATGAAAGTAATATCAGAATATACAGATAGTATTGAAGAGAAAAAATTTATTTTAGATAATATAATGAATTCACCAGAATGGTTAGGATATAGTTTAATTGATACAGGTTTTATAACTAAAGAAGAAGCAATACAAATTGTTCAAGATAGAACTAATCATATAAATGATAATTTAGTACAAAATTTTTGGAATAATTATAATAATTATGCATTTGTTGATAAAAGAGTTCTAAATTTAATAGAAAGATTAAAAAATAAAGGTTATAAGGTTTACTTGCTTTCTAATATGAATGAATACACTTTTAATAAAGTAAAAGCAAGTAATTTATTTAATATTGTAGATGGCTATGTTTTATCATATTTAGTTCATCAAGTTAAACCTTATATTTCAATATATAAGACACTTATAAATAAATATAATTTAAAAGTAAGCGAATGCTTATTTATAGATGATAATGAAAACAATATTAATACTGCAAATAGTCTTGGAATGATTGGTAGATTAGTAAAACCTGATAATTATGAAGATATTGAATATATAATAAATAATACTCTTGACTTTGATAGCAAAGATAATTAAAATAATATATGGTGTAATAAGATATGGAAGGAGTATGATTTTATGAATAAAATAATAATTTTATTTGCTGCAATAGTCTTAGTAACAGGAGCTTTTACAACTGCTTGTAGTATAAGTAAAGAAGAAAAAAATAAAGGTAAGTATGATTATCTTGTACTTGTAAACAAGTATTCTAAATTGCCAGATGATTGGGAAAAGAATGTAAAACTTGTTGATGCTAAAAATGCTTGGGATGAAGATATTAAAGTAGAAAAGAAAGCGTATGAAAACTATAAAAAATTAAAAAAAGAATTAAAAGAAGAAGGAGTTAATATTGAACTTGATAGTGTATATCGTTCAGTAAAAGAACAACAAGAATTATGGAATGAGTGGTCAAATGATCCAGAAAAAGGTATAGAATATGTTAAAAAGTATGTCGCTGTTCCAGGATATTCTGAACATCATACAGGACTTGCTATTGATATATGTTTAAAAAAAGATGGAAAATTAGTATATGAAAATGATGATATGATTGCTGATAGAAAAACATTTGCTAAAATACATAAAAAACTTTCTAAATATGGATTTATTTTAAGATATCTTGAAAATAGAGATGATATAACTGGATATGCATATGAACCATGGCATTTAAGATATGTAGGTAGTGAAAAAATTGCAAAAGAAATAATGGATAAAGATATAACACTTGAAGAATATCTAGGAAGTATCAAGGACATTAATAACAATAAAGAAGCAGCAAAATATCAAATTGAAAAAACATTACAAAAGTATTTTGAGGATATTTATAAAGATAAAATTATTAATTCTAGATTCAATGTAACTAAAATCTATACGCCTGAGGAAATTGAGAAAAATGAAACAATTAAATCATTAAAAGTTGGTAAGAAAGATGTTGCTTTTGAAGTTGAATATCAATTACAACCAACAGATGAAAATGATTATAATGAATTAATGATTCCAGATGGTGAATATGATCAAAAACTTGGTTGGGTTAAAAACATAAATAGACTAGGTATTTTAAAGTATAATGATAAAAAAGGAAGTTATTCTATTAAAAATTTTGGAACAGGATGGTAAGATATTTTTAATATAGTAATTAAGAAATATAAATGACATAAAATTAGACAGATTAGTACAAAGTCTGCCTTTTTTATGCTATAATTTTAGTGATTTAAAATTCAAGAAAGTTATTTTATGATAAAATTAATGTAAATTGGTTAAGAATATCTAGACATGACAAAATAAATGTTAAGGAGAATATATGGCTTTAATTATTGGAAATATAATTGCTTTAATCGGTTCAATATTAATGGTTTATGTTGGTGTTATTAAAGATAAAAAAGGAATTTTATTTGTACAATCTTTGCAAATAGCGTTACTTGCAATTAGTAATTTAGTATTAAATGGTATTTCTGGTTTTATTATTAATACAATAAATCTTATTAGAAATATTATTTGTTATAAAGAAGCATTATCTTTAAAAGTTAAGATATTATTATCAATTATATCTATTATATTAACTATATATTTTAATAATCATGGACTACTTGGATATTTGCCATTAATAAGTGGATTAATATATTTATGGTTTATGACTGTGAAAGATGTTATTAAGTTTAAAATATTGATTATAGTATCTGTTGTATTTTGGTTAATATATGATATTACTATTCAATCATATACTGCCAGTCTATTTGATTTAATTACTATAATAGTAAGTTCTATCTCAGTTATTAAATTAAAAACAAAACATTAACTATTATTCCTTTATATATTTAAAAATAAGTAATTAATTTTTTTATTGTTATAATTGATATGATAGTTAAAGTTTGATAATTGAGGTTATAATATGCTAGAAACTATTTTAAAAGATAAAGAAATACTATGATGAATATAAAGAAGTATATAAAAAGGTAATGAAGGAATTTAAATGTGAAGATTTACCAATTATGTATAATATTAATATAGGTCATGCATATCCAATAGGTATAATACCATTAGGAATAAATGTAAAAGTAGATTATATAAATAAGAGAATATCTCTTATAGAATCAGCAACAAAATAAAAGAAGATAAGTATAATAATTATGTTAAGATTGAAAAAATAGAGGTGATTGGATGAAATATAAGACGCCAATTTTACAAACAGAAAGATTAATATTAAAAAGAGGATCATATGAGGACTTTACAAAAGTATATGAATATGATTTAACTAAGTTAAGAAATATAGCAGGAGAATTTGAATTTGTAAAATATGATCCTGAAAAATTAAGAGGCTTTGTAACATATGCTGACGAAGAAGAAAATGTACTTGACTTTATTATTTATTTAAGGGAAAATAATCAACCAATAGGAAATATTGTATATGATAGATATAATAAAGATAATAAATCATTAGAAATTTCGTGTAATTTACATCCAAATTATTGGAGAAGAGGTTATATGACAGAAGCTATATTATTTACAATGGAATATGTATTTAATAATCTTGATATTGATAATATTGTATATAGTTATGCAGAAGAGAACTTTAAATCAAAAGGTTTAAGTGATAAAATTGGATTTAATTTTTATTATAGTCATACTCAACACTACAAGAGATTTGATAAGGATATAAAGTTGATAGAAACAATAATGTCAAAAGAAGATTTTAATAAAAAGTATGGAACTAACAATAAAAGTAGGTGATTTACGTGAATAATGAAAATAAAACTAATATAAATTGGTTGAGCATGATTTATCTAACCCCTTTAACAAATCCTTATAAAATAACGGAAAATTAAAAACTAGAACTTACATATTTTATATAAAAATTAAGTAAAAATAGGCAATAATACCTAAAATAGTAAAAATGTTTTTTTTATATTTTTGATAAGGAGATATTTCCAGCTACTCGCACGATACAATAAAGAAAGCAATAGTTTTAAATAAATAGGAAAATCAAGAAAAGTATAGTATAATATAAGTAGTTAATAAATCATAAAAGAGGGAATCGTTTTAACGATAATCTCACAACTATTACAAATCTTTTTTGAGGGAAAGAAATAAGAAGTATTTAGAGAATATTTTATTACTGGTTGTTGTTGATGTAATGAATGATCAACAGAAAAATCAAAAACAAAGTAATTAAATAGGAGGAGTATAAATGAAAAAAGCAGTAATATACATTCTAATTGTTCTAGCAGTAGTTGGTTCTGGAACATTCATCATGGTTAAAAATACAAAAAAAGGCAATGAATCACAAACAACCAAAAAGAAAGAAAATAGTAATAAATCTTGTGAACCAATTATTGGCGGTTCATTTGCTTTAAATTTTGAAACAGATAGTGATCAAAAAATTGAAAGTATGGATATTTGTATAGCATGTTCTCCAGATTCATATAGTGATTTACCAATACCAGTAAAAGAAGGGTATGAATTTGCTGGTTGGTATTATGATCAAAACTTACAAAATAAAGTTAATGCAACAAATACATTAGATATAACTCCAATACCCAAAAAAGAAAAAGAATGTACTATTGGTTATGAAGATATAACCATATATGCAAATTGGAATAAAAAAGAAGAATTAAAAGAAGAATCTAAAGTTGAAGAAACTTCAACTATTATCCCGGAAGTATTAATAGATGATGATTCTCAATCCAGTACAGTAGAAGAAAGTCCTGAACCAAGTACAGTAGAAGAAAGTCCTGAACCCACATTCTCTAAGATTTTTAGAAAACCAGTAGAAGTTGGTAAATTAATGCGTGAAAAAGAAGGAAGTCCAATGTTCGTATTTGTAACAAAAAACTCATCTCCAGTATATTCCATCACCAATGGAGTGGTTTATAAAGTTTTTTCTAATACTACTTCAAGTGCAGGGGAACGAGTATTTAACGTTCTTATAATGGCAAAATCAGATAATATAACTTATTTTATAGAATATTTGTGGGTTAAAACACCAAAAGTAAGTCTTAATCAAATTGTAACAAGTGATACTGTTATAGGAAATGTCCCAATTATGGCGGCACAATATTTACCATTTATATATGTAAATATTTATTCATGCAATAATGATGAAAGGAACTGTAGTGATCAAGAATTAATTAGAACTTACTATAGGAAGTTACGACTAATCAACCCAATGACATGCATGGATATTCCTTCAACTAATGAAATCTGGGAAAGTAGATAATAAAATAAAAAGGATAGAGTAAAATAAGCAAGGAGTAGATAAAATCTACTCTTTTATGTTATAATTAGTGCAGTTAGGAAGTGATTTCTATGAGCGAAAAAACTAACATCAACTGGTTGGCTTGTATTTATTCTGTACATCAACAAAACCATTATAAAATGGGAGTTTTTAAGAATTGAGATCTTGCAAGTTTTAGTAAAAAAATAAGAAATTATTAAAAAAATAGGTTAAAATATTCTCATTTTTGAGAGAAATTAGGGTACTGACTTGTAACACTCTGACACAATTTAAA
>CAMKQS010000006.1 GCA_946414975.1 uncultured Caryophanales bacterium
AACTGTCCAATTCCTACATTGACATTTTTGTCCAATTCCATATTAACATTTACAGCCTAGAAATTTATCTAGACTTTAGTGCAGAAAAATAGGGCTCTATCCGAAAATAGACCCCTTACAAAAATGTATTACCATTTTTTCCTTGCATAGATAATATAGCATATTTTTTTATCTATGTCAAACTATTGATCCAAATTTTCTTTATAGTTTTTTTCAACTATCTTATCAAAATATTCATAAATGGATTGCAATAGTCCATTATTATTATAGTATTTTCTATTAAGAATTATTCTTCCATAAAACAATTTACTTAATTCATGCTTTACATTTTGTTTAACACCTACACTGCTTACTATCTCATTAAACAAATACAAAGTATAAGTAATTTGTCTGATTCTAGAATTTCTTAATTTATTAGTTCTATTTTCTTTTCCTATTCCACATTTTTGCAAGTAATTAATAACTAATGTATCTGCTCTATATGGATTATCTTTTTTATCAAGTTCTGATAGTACACAAGAATTATGAGCCACTGCATTTCTAAGTTTATTTACTTCTCTAAGAATAAATATGTATTTATTATCATCAAGATTATATTCAGTTGTAAAAAAATCAAAAAAGTTTATTAGTTCTCCAAAAGTTATTATTTCTAAGAATTCCCATATTGGAATATTTTCAATTTTAGAATCACCGTCTATATCATATTTTGAAAATATTTTATTATAGTATTCATTTGTTACTTTCTTTCTAATACTGTCATGTACTCTTTTTGGATACTTTGTATCGTTGTAATCATGTTCTAAATACAAATTTACTATATTATATCCATCTTCATCTTCTAATTCTTCAACTTTATTTAGTATTCTTATTTTCAAATAATGTTCTATATCAATTATCATTTTAAATAATACAATTCGAGTTCGATAATCTATAATGGATAAATCTTTTAAATAAGCAAAATCTAAATCAATATATTTACCTGTTAAATCACCACATTGATATTTTGGAAAATTATTTTTATATGCAGTTACGTTGTAATAATTATTATTTTCTCTTAAATACTTTTCTGCCTCTTCCTCTGAATATTCTTCAAACTTAATATTTTTATTTTTTAAATATGGTACCATCTCAGATATTTTCATCATAGGCCTTAACTGATTAGAGTTTTTATCCATGTACTTCACCTTCTTTATGTAATTACTATTATAACATATATAGCTTTAAAAATAAGTGTTTTATAAATAAAAACCCAGAATTATTTTTCTGGATTTATTTGAAATAAATACTTTTCAGGTATCTGTTGGAAATCTTCTTCACTTTTACTAAAATGATGATCTTGGCCTTCTTCTATAAATACCTTTATTTTATCATTTTCTATACTTTTTAATAATTCTACATATCCTATAGATTGATCATATTCTCCATATATAAAGTTTATGCTTTCTCCTTTAAATGATAAAGCTCCTTCTTTAGTTTTATGTAAGTTATACATTAGTGGTCCATTAACAAGGGCCATTCTTTTTATTCTAGGATACTTTACTCCAAACCAAGCTCCTATAAGTGCTCCATTAGAATATCCTAAATAGTATATTTTATAATCATCAAATCTCTTGGCATAATCTTCTATAATTACCATTGCATTATCTAACGGATTATTACCATCAAATGGATTTGAAGAGCATATTACAGAGCATCCATATTTTTGATTTAATCTCTTAGCCATTTTTATATATTTATTTTGATATCCGTATAGAGAACCATTCTGTCCTGCTTTAATAAAAACAATTATATTATTTCCTTCAACAATACCATAATCAATAATTGCAATATCTTCGAACTTATTATGTATCTCTTTATCAAATTTCAATTCTTGCATGCTACTCTTCTGAATTATCAACAGTTTCTAAGTTAAAGCTATAATAATTCTTTAATACATTAATAAATTCATTTGTATCATTCTTTTGACAAATACTTCTAACATAAATGTTCATGCCGTTGGCTTCAACTTTTGTATATGAATAATTATCAAGTAATTCATTTTTTTCATTAATTATTAATTCATGAGAATACATTTTAAAGTTTCTAATATCTTCTGGAATATCTATATATTTTTTTATATTATTATCAACTATATAATCTTGAATTAGTGCTCTTACTAATTTTGCATTATCGTAGTAAACATTTTTATATAACCATTTAGACTTTCCAGTTTTGCCACCTGTAGATTCTTCTGGTAATTTTAAATTAATATCTTCTCTACTAATTTCTAACATCTCTTCTATTTTAGATATTAAATATTTTTTTCTTTTTAAAATTTGATTAATATTCCATGTTCTATTTCCTGAATCATAATATTCAATAATCTTTCTTGTAAATTCAAATGATGTAATTCCTGACTTATTATTTCCTTCTTCGTCTTGGCCTTTATATATTCTGATTTTTCTATCAAATCCACAATTAAGTGCTTCTTCATTCTTAATATCTTGAAGCAATGCCATATTACCTAATCCATTTATTTCAGGTAATACTTCTTCATCCTTAATGTAATTCCATTCATCATTTTGCTTATAAGCTCTTGGTAAGATGTGATCCATATGTAATGTATTATCTAAAGAATAAAAACTCTTATCTGTTTTTTCTCTAATTTCATACTCTAAAGATAACATCAATGGTTTTAAGAATTTTTCGTTATAAACATCATTGTCTAATGCATCATATACTTTTGCATACATTCTTCTTGATATTATTGTTCTATTTAAATCTTCTTTTATCTCATCGATACTATTTCCATTAACGATTGATTCAATTAATTTAAATGAAGTCTGTTTTATTTGGTTTAATGTACAACCTGCAGTTAATGAGATATAGAAAAATCTTCTAATTTCTTTAAATAATTTATCCTTTTCTGGATAATTTACTTGGTATGCACTTGTTAATGCAGTCATAACATAGAATTTCCATGGTATATATCTTAAACTTAATATTACTGGATTATTTGACTCATAAACTTTCTTTAATGATTCTGAGAAACTATGAAGTTCTGCTACTAATTCATATACATCACTTCTTTGAATAATATCTCTTAATTCATCTACTACTTGTCTTTTAGGATTTGATTTTAATTTATAATATTCATAGAATACTACAAAGTCATCAATTTTAAATCCATATTGTTTAGATAAGTCTTCAATATTTTTCCAGTTATTGTTGAATATTTGTTTTCCCGTTTCATCATCTTGCTCATATTTTCCTATTATATATGATTTTACTATATCAGATGGTGATAATTCTAATCCTCTATCATTTAATACTTGGAATAGTTTAATAGCGAATGATTGATTAGTACATTCTATTTTAATAATGTTTGTAGAATAGAATATATAATTTACAAATTCATCTAATTCTGTTTCATTTAACTCAGATAATTTCTTATAAAAGAATACTGCTGAATTAATATATTTATATTGTGGATCATCAAGTTTTAATTCTTTCTTTGTTGGTTCATCAATATCTGCAAATGACTCACAATTAATTATTAAATCATTAAATATAGAATCATATTTAGGATCAGTTTGTAATTGTAATCTATTTTTCCTTCCCTGGAATAAAATACAATTTTGAATTTTATCTTTATCAGCAACAAATATTTCATCACTATTTTTATTTATTTCTGGAAAGTCTTTTACTAATACATTCATTAATATCATTAATGTCGTAATTCTTTGTTGTCCATCTATTAATTCAAAATATCCTTTACCATCATTAACGACTACTATTGATCCTAAGAAATAGCAATCATTATCAACAGTTTTATTTTGATAAGCTTCATATAAATCATTCCAAAGTGCATCTAACTGATCATTTGTCCAACTATATTGTCTTTGATAATTAGGTATCTTATAAATGCCATCACATGAAAAGATTTCACTTATGGTTTGGTTTATTGGTTTAAACGTGTCTACTGCCATTATTACACCTCAAATTTCTTTAATTCTTCAACTAATTTATTATATCGAGTTTTTGTATCTTCATTTTTTCCGCAATATTCTCTTGGTATTTCTTCATTTGGTTCATAGTTAACAATTATATTATACAAATCAAATTGATCTCTTGTTAAGTCAATGTAATGTCCATCAATTTTGTTAAAATAATGTGTCCCACCACCATTTATCTTAATTCTGTGAATTGTTCCGCCGAAAATGTCATTTACTACCATTGCGGTAATAGCACATTGTCCATATGTTGGATCACTATCATTAACATAATCTGATTGTGCTGATGGATATGCAGTATCTTTTGAATAACATAGTAATAATTTTTCAAACAAGTCATCTAATGTTTCTATTGAAGGATAAATATTATTTACTTTTGGCATATATCCATACTCATAGCCATAGTAAGTGATTTCTCTTCCACTCTTTGTATAAAATCTTCTGGTTCTTTCAGCATTTTTCTTCTTTAGTGACTTATAAATATCTTCCATATAAATACCAAGTACTCTTCTCTTTACATCTTCATCATTTAAAAGAAGTTTATATAGATCTGTATTATGTTCATATCCAGATATTAATGCATCATCAACACTTTTATAATATGGAAATTTAAAATTATCATACTCATTTATTAACGCACTGTTTTGAAGATCTTCGTTATGAAGCAAAATATCTTTAATTTGATTTAATGATGTTGCTGCTAAATTAGAATCAATATGAATGCCTTTTTCAAGATTTATTTCTTCTATTATTTCATCTAACTTTCGCTTTTGTTCAATGATAAGTGAAACAGGTCGTGGTGTTCCGTACTTAACTTCTGGTTCAGCTACTACAGTAGGTGTTCCAAAATCTATAATGTATTCTCCTGTTTTCTTTTGTTCAATATTTGAAATATTAATTGCACCTACAACACTAAAGTCTACTTTTATTCCTGTGACATCTAATTCTTTATATAACACAGATAAATAGTTATATTTTTTATGTAGATCAACATCTTCAAACACTGTTGCTTGTATTAAGAATCTATAAGTTTTATTAAAACTTGCTATGTTCTTTTTAATTTCTAATTGAGTCTTTAAATCTTTCTTTTTAATTTTTTGAAGAGATCTATCAACTAAGCTTTCCATTTTTATTCTATCAGCTGTACTTTTAGCTTTTTTATCTTTGTAAGCTATTCTATTAAACTCTTCAACATCAGCAAAATCCATAAAATTATATGAATCAACTACATTAATTAAATCATAAATAGCTTCTGGATCGATACTTTCGGATAGAATTGTTCCATTATAATATGGCTCAAAAGATTGCTTTATATCATTATAATCATTTTTAAAGTCTAATATAAAAGTCTTTTTGTCATATGGTGGACAAATTCTATTTAATCTTGATAATGTTTGTACTGCTGCAATACCTTTCAATTTTTTATCAACATACATAGCTACTAATTTTGGTTGATCAAAACCCGTTTGATATTTATTTGCAACCAATAATACTTGATAATCATCCTTATCAAATTCATCTCTTAAATCTTTTTCTGGTATTTTATTTATTCCAACTTCAGAGTATTCGCTACCATCTACTGTTACTTTGCCAGAAAAGGCTACTAAAGCTTTTATATCATTATAATTATGTTCTTCTATATATCTTTCAAAAGCTAATTTATATCTTACTGCAGCTTCTCTTGATGATGTTACAACCATTGCTTTAGCTTTGCCACCAAGTTCTCTCATTATACAATTTCTAAAATGTTCAATTATAATTTCAACTTTTTGACCTATATTGTGCGGATCCAAATCAACTAACCAATTAATTTTCTTTTTTACAAAGCTTTTAAATACATCTGGATTATCTTCTATTCTTTTAGACACCTCATAGAATGTCTTATATGTTGTATAGTTAGTTAGAACATCTAATATAAACTCTTCTTCAATAGCTTGTTTCATTCCATAAATATGAAATGGTGATGGTTTTCCATCTGCATTAGGTATACCAAATAATTGCAAAGTTTGTTTTTTAGGTGTCGCAGTAAATGCAATCATAGAAATGTTATTTTGTTTGCCACACTTATTAATTTCTTCAATCATTTGATCTTCTATTGATTCAATTTCTTCTTCGGCTTCTTCAGACAATACTGTGGTAACTGCTGCCATATTTTTCCCTGATGTTGAAGAATGTGCCTCATCAATTATAATAGCAAAACTTTTGTCAGTTATATTTTTAGTTTCATCTAAAATGTATCTAAATTTTTGAATAGTAGAAACTATAATTTTATAATTATGTTTAATAGCATCTGCTAGATCAGCTGAACTACAATCTTCATCCATAACTTTAATTAAGCTTGGATCGTGATCTAAAGTTTTTATAGCATTTTGTAATTGTTGATCAACTACAATTCTATCTGTAATTATTAGTACAGAGTCAAATATATTTTTCTCATTTGTATCATGCAAGCATTGTAATCTATATGCAAGCCAAGCTATTGTTTTTGTCTTACCTGATCCTGCACTATGTTCAATTAAATAATTTTTTCTGCTTCTATTTACCTTAAAATCATCTAACAGTTTTCTGATTGCATCCAATTGATGATATCTTGGAAAAATCAAGCTTTCTTTTACTTTAAGTTTTCCTGTGTTTGGATCTTCTGTTTCTTCTTTTTCAACAAAGATAAAGTTTTTTATTAAATACAATAGTGTATCCTTTGTTAAAATATCTTCCCACATATAAGAAACATTTAATCCATTATCATTATGTGGGTTTCCTTTTCCTCCATCTTCAGTTCCTTTATTAAATGGTAAGAAGAACGATGATTTTCCTTTTAATTCTGTACACATGTATACTTCTTTAGTATCCATTGCAAAATTAACTAATGCGCCATTTTTAAATGATAGTAATCTTGTAGTATAATCTCTATCATTTTTATATTGTTCTATCGCATCTTCATAGTTTTGACCAGACTGATTACTCTTTAATTCGATAGTAATAATTGCAATACCATTTAAGAATAATACTAAATCTATTCTTTCTCCTTCCTTATGGTATACTTCTTCCATTACCGAGAAAATATTACTGTTATATTTTTCCATTAATTCATCAGAGAATGTTGTTGCAGGCTTATCATACATCAAATCAATATGTGTTGTATTATCAAAATAAACACCGTTTTTAAGTTTACTAATTAAACTACTATCTCTTTTAGTAATATCTTCATTAATTCTTTTTATAATTAATTCATCTGCATTTGGATATAAACTTCTTATGTATTCAATTGTTTCAGGTTGAGTGACTTCAATAAACTTTATTAATAATTCAGTATCCATAGCATATAATGGATTATATTTATTTTCAGAATATTTTCTTTCAATATACCCATTCTCTTTTACCAAAAAATCAATAATAAACCTTTGGTATTCTTCTCTTTCTTTAAAGAAATTATCCATATAATTCTTCAGCTCCTTCCACTCTCTTCTTTCCAGTTACATATTCATATATAACTGATTTTTTGTATTGTTCCATTTGTTGAATTTGCTTCTTCTTATATTCTAAAATATTATCGATTTTGGAACATTTTTCTTCAAGATATTTAACTATTAATTTTTGTTCTTCCAATGGGAATAAAGTCATTTCTATCATTTTAAAAGATGAATGTGACAAATCTGGTTGAGCAGAACCCCATGCAAGTAAATTTGCATATGCAAAAAAAGCGTCACTTTTTAATGTCCAGTATAAATAATCTCGCGTTAATTGATTTTCGTTTTTAGGAAAAACCCTAAAACAATTATTATGTACTACTCCTTCCTTATTTCTAAAAACTAATCCTACTTGACCTGTTCTTGTATAAATAATATCTTCTTTCTGAGCAATATATTGCTTTGGAGTTTTTTCACTCATAAATACTTCTTTTGTTCCAGCGTTCATATCAGCAATTCTAAGTAAAGCAACAGAAGTTTCTACATTTGACATCAAATGATTTGACTGAGCATTTATTGCTAATCCTTGTTTTAAATCGACGAGTCTTCCTATTTTTAGCTTTTTTCCATTTATATTTGGCGTAATTCCGTTAGTAACTTTTGTATTAATTATGGATTTTTTGTAATTTTCAAGGATTTCTACTTGATTATTAAGATTTGCAATAATCAACTCTATATCATGAACTTTATTATCAAGAAAATCTGATATTAATTTTTGTTCCCTTCGTGGAGGTAATGGAATATAAACATTTCCAAGATTCGTCCTACTTATTCTTTGCATAGTAGCGCCATTAGAATAATCCTCTACTGATTTATGATATCCATCTGTCTGAGTAACATAACATATATATTTCTTGTCTTCATCTGTTCTTAAAATAACATTATCAACAGCAATTATACATTTTTCTTCATAGTTTGGAAGTATACAACTTCTTCCATAAGGAGAATTTAATCTCGAGAAAATTAAGTCGCCAGGATAAGCATATTTACATTTTAACTTACGAAAGGTTTCTTCACTTATAAATCCAGATCCCTGCTCTTTAAATACTCCATCGCCAATGTTTCCAGTTGTATAGTATCTAATTCCATCATCAGTTATATATTGAGAATCTATCCAATCTCCATCTAAAAAAGAGTTTTCTTCACTATTTTTTAAATATTTAATTTTTTTTATAATCCAATTTTTAGGTATATTTCCTATCCATTCTATTCCACTATATTTCATATTAGACACAGATTATACCTCCTTAAATAAATCTTCAATCCTTTTACTTAATGATGATTCTATGCCTAAAAATTGTTTTTCTAATTTTTCAGAACTTTCTGGTTCTTGGTATTCATAAAAATATCTTGTAAATGGAAATTCTGCTCCAGTTCTAATTACTGGCTTCTTAGCATTCATGTTCTCTTCAAAAAGTTCCATTGCATCAGGAATATAAGGCAATACTTCTTCATTCATATATTCTTTTATATTTTTTGTGTATTTTACTATTTCTGAATCTTTAGTTGTAGGATCTGGAATTATTTCACCATTTTTATTTTTCTGTATTTCTGCAGTTTTATCCATTACTGATAACCCATCAATTATTTTTTCTGTTATATTTTTTGGCAATTCAAATAGTTCATCTATTACTTTCACAAAGTCAGTTTTGTTTTTATAAATTTTATCAGACTTGTTTTTCTCAAGTTTTTTGAATATACTATCATACACTCCTTTGTTCTTTTTAAATTTATCCAATTGTTTTTTATCTTTAGTAGGAATTGGATCAAGTAATTCTAACTCATCAACTTTTTCTTGATTGTAGAAATTATCTAAATATCCATTATTTCTTAAATTCTCTATTCTTTCATTATTTATTCCATAACTTCTTTGTAGAGGTTGATATACTGCATATTCTCTATATAAGAATTCTTCTTTATCAAAAATTTTACAATATTCATTTTCTTTAAAGTTTGTATAAATATCCACAATTTTATTAATTTGACCAGCTGATATTTCCTTTCTCTTTTTTCCAAGCGATGTTCTAAGTGGTGTCCAGAATTCATCTCCAGTTGCATTTATCAATTGTATTTTTCCTTTTCTTTTAGATAGTTTTACCCCAGGCTTTGAAAGAATAAATACATATATACCAATACCAGTGTTATAGAAAAGATCTGTTGGTAATCCTATTATTGCTTCTATCAAATCATTTTCAATCATCCATCTTCTTATTTGACTTTCACCTGATGTAGTTCCACCAGAAAATAATGGTGAACCGTTAGTTATTATTGCAGCCCTTCCGTTTTCATCCAACTTTGAAATTGCATGCTGCATAAATAATAATTGCATATCTCCAGTTCCTGGCAATCCAGCACCAAATCTTCCCTTAAATCCTAATTGATATTCTTTCTTTACTGCCGCTTCAACTCCATCTGCTGCATCCTTTCCACCCCATGGTTGACCGAAAGGAGGATTCATAATAACAAATCTCATTTTTTGCTCTCTATCGTTTAATGTTGCTGAGAAGCAATCTGCCTTCATAGTGTCTTGAAATCTAATATTTTTTGCATCTTGTCCTTTTATTAACATATCTGCTAAACAAATACCATATGATTCAGGATTTACTTCTTGGCCAAATAATTGAACATCCGCATTTGGATTTAATTCCATAATAGAATCTCTTGCAGTACTAAGCATTCCTCCGGTTCCACATGCTGCATCTAATATTGTAACTGTTTTACCAGGTGTAGCCAAATCATCGCAACCTTCTGATAGTAAAACTTTTACCATTAATCTTATAACTTCTCTAGGAGTAAAATGATCACCAGCTTCTGCGTTTTCTGAAAATCTTCTTATTATATCTTCGAAAATGTAACCCATTTTATGATTATCAACGGTTTCTGGATCAAGATCTAAAACACTAAATTCTTTTATAACTCCCAACAATCTATTATTTTTTGCCATTTTATCAATATCAGGAATAAAATCTAAACCATCTTTTAATAGAATTGTTTTTACATTGGAAGAAAAACCATTAATGTATGATTTAAAATTTGCTGTGATATGTTCTGAATCATTAAGTAATTCTTTTAAATCAAATTTACTCGTATTGTAAAAAGAATATCCAGATAACTTACATAATATTTTTTCTGGTGTTGTTTTATCATTTTCATATGCCTCTAATACTTTATTTTTTGTTTTTGCTAATGCACATTCAAAGCGACGTATTATTACCATTGGAATAATTACATCTTTGTATTTATCACTTTTGTATACTCCTCTTAGTTTATTAGCAATACTCCATACCATATTTACTTCTTTTGTAATATTCATTTTTTCATTCATTTTTACCACCCTTATCTACAATTGCTTGTTTACTATTGTCACTTGGAACTACTTTACAATTATCTTTATTTAGAATTTTAATATTTTTATTTTCGTCTTCATAAAAAATAACAGAATCTCCTTCATCAAGATTTAATTTTGTTCTTATCGTTTTTGGAACTGTTATTTGACCTTTTGAAGTCATCTTTGCTGAAGCTAACAAATCATTTTTCTTCATATTAATTCTCCTTACTTTCCTTACATTTTAATTATAACATATTTTGGTTTTTTTGAAAACAATTCTAATAAATATTGACTATTTTTTTATTTAGAGTGATTAATACAACGCGGAGGTGTCTATGTTAAGAAAATGTACTGATGAAGATATAAGTAATGAAGAATGTAAAAGTGTAATTGATCCTTTTTATGATAACTTTGATGAATATGTTGTAACATATATTATGCCTGAGGTGATTGCTTTCTATATTGCTAGTTCTTTTTATCGTAATGCAATGTGGGAAGCAACATTTTATCAACACTATAATTCTGCTAAAGATATATTTAATATTAGTGATGATGAAAACTATGATAAAGTTAAAGCTGAAGTAGTTAAATTATTAAGAATAAAGTATTCTTTAGAAATTATTTCAGAAGATCCATTGGATTTTAAGAGAATTGAATATTAACAATTTAATTCTTTTTTATTAAACAAAAAAGGACAATGTCCTATAATTGTCCATTAAATATTTTGGACTATGTCCAATTTAGTTCCAATAGTTTTCCAAAAAACTCATGGAAAATATATAATTGTGTGAATTTAGGTGGCAGGTCGGTCTTGTTATTTATTTAAAATAATAAGAGTTGCTATCGGGGGGACTAAAAATTAAATATATCATCATCATATTCATCTTCCCAACAATAACCGTTAAACCATGATGATCCTTTCTTGATAAATTCTTTTTCGGTACCATTTATTTCTATATATCTAATATATTTATCTAATCCCTGGTTAATAATATCAAATGAATGACCATCTTCTATAGCTTCATTATAATACTTTAGTGCTTCTGCTTTACCTACTTTTCTAGGATATTTATTCCACAATACATCGAATTGCTTTTTTATTTCTGCGTCAATTTCACTATCTTTTACTGTGTTTTTCTTTTCTTCTACATAATAAGTTCCATGATATCTATCATTTCTTAATTGATTATTAACAGTCCAATGCCTTATAGTTAAAACGCCAGAATCAAACATATAAATAAATTCATTATCTTCTAATGTCTTTATATCTTCTTCAGAGCATTCTGCAAATCTTGTTATCTTTCTTGGATTACCAACAAAGCCATCATCATCAGCTCTTACACCTAATTCATAATAAAGTAATCTTGCCATATGTGGCAAATCAGTAAATTGATCTGAGTTAACTATATCAAGACTAAACAGTCTTCTTCTAGCCATTTATTGTTTCACCATGCTTATAATTAGGAATATTAAAATAATCAAGAACCATATCCATTGGAACTAATCCATTTTGTACTTTTGACTTTCCATCATAAAACTGATTACTTATTACATTTAAAACTTCGCTTGCTTTATTTCTACCAATAGCACCAATATCCATTATATCTTTAATACTAGCCCATTGATATTCTGCTATTTTTTCTATTTCTTCTTTTGTTAGTATTTTTCGTCTTTTTGGCATTTTGGAATGCAAAACAAACTAACTATCATTTTTTAGTTCTTTCACTTTTCATTACTAGATCTTGACCGGACAGTATTTTTTCTCTAGTGCAAATCAACGTACTAATCCATGCAATTTGCATTAAAACCTTATCACATATATCATCTAATTTATTTTTGCTGCCTTTAATTTCATCCTTTGAAATAATCTTATCTAGTTTCACTAAAAACTCTGTTTGTAAAATTTTAATAAGCTCAGCTATTGCATTAAACACATTCTTATCACAATATGATTCATACAATAACAATTCGCTTTTTATTTTAGGAATAACCTCAATCATTTTTAAAGTGTATTTTTTAAAATCTTTACAATTTGAATTGTTTAAATTGTATTTCACATCTTGAATATCAGGAATCATATTTGAGACAAATAAGTAATATTTATTATAAAACTCTAGTTCATTTTCTATCAACATTTTATAAGCCATTGTTTTTTTATTTATCTCGTTTTCGAGATTAACAATCTTTATTTGTTTTTTGGTAACAAGATAATTCTCAAATATTTTTTCAACAAGAAATTTTATGAAAGATATTAAACCAATAATAGCAAAAAATATTGTTGTAATTATCAATCCATATTTATTAGCAAAATCTCCTATGTTTTTTATTATTTCCATATTATTTCCTACCTCAATTATATATCAAAATCTAATGTAATTGTAAATGATTGGAATATTGTTACTAACCATCTTGATTCTCTTCACTACAATTTCTTTTTGTAACTATATTACTAACTATATATAATTATCACATAGCTTTTTGATAATTCAAATATTTTTTATGGCATTGTATAATTTTCTACACAATCTGCTCTATCATCAGGATCATAAATTCCGCTGCATGGTCCATCATTATCACAAGCAGTTAATAAAAATAGTGAACATAATAAAAATATAAGCATAATTTTTTTCATAGTAATTTCCTCCCTTATAATTTATTTAAAAGAATTATTGATTTATTATATTAATAAAACTATAAATTATTAAAAATATAGCCCAAGAACATCTGAATAAATACATAAAGATTACAAATCCAAGCTCATCATTCCCTTTTTTCTTTTCATCATTATATACCGATTTACATGCTATGTATTGAATCCACATAAACCATCCACAAAATACGGAAATTAACAAAAAACCTATCATTACCATTATCTCGCTTTCGTAAATATTATATCATAGTTTTTTGTCCAAATGCTACCGAAGAGAGCATAAATTAATACTTTCTAGTATTTATAAGGCTTCATAATAAAAATACATACGTTTTTCATAAAAAAAATCGTATGTAATTCGTATATAAAAAGCATTTTTTAATACCATAGTCCTCGCAATTCCTTATAAATACTGGGTTCAAATCGAGTAGAGAAAATTTTACAATAACTTGTAAATTTGTCCCTCTCACACCACCGTACATACCGTTCGGTATACGGCGGTTCAATTTATATTACAGTATGTACTTTTAGGTAATGGTCTAGTGGGAACACTAGTCCTTTTCTTTTAAGTCGTTCATTTGAAATTGCCACATGAAGTACTATAGACATAGAATTATGCCAATAACTTGCTCTACTGTATGCTGTTCTTTTAGCTTTTTCTTTTGATATGCCCAGTTTTAACAGGCACTCCTGCCTATGTTTACAAGTCTTCCATTGTTTCCAAATAATACATCTTATTCTTCTACTTAAATGACTTGTTATATCAATTAATTTTACTTTCATATCAGTAATTCTAAAGTAATTTATCCACCCTCTTATGGCTTGATTTAATTTGATAATTCTTTCATCTAAAGAAATACTCCAACTTCTTTTTGTAAGTTGTTTTAGTTTTCTCTTAAATTTCTGAATTGATTTCAAATGTGGTTTAGGTTTAATTATGCCTGTTTTAGTATAGTAAAATCCATAACCTAAATATTTTATTTGATTAGGTCTTGCAACCTTACTTTTCTCTACATTAACCTTTAATCCTAGTTTTCTTTCAATAAACTTTGTTATGCTTTCCATAACTCTATTTGCTGCTTTTTCACTTTGGACTACAATTATACAATCATCGGCATATCTGGTAAATCTTAAACCTCTTTTCTCAAGTTCTTTATCTAATTCATTTAACATGATATTAGATAATAAAGGAGATAAATTACCACCTTGTGGCGTACCTATCTTTGTTGGACTAACTACACCATTTTCCATTACTCCACTCACTAAATATTTTCTTATTAATGACACTAATTCACCATCATGGATTGTTTTCATGATGATTGATATTAATTTATCATGACATACTGTATCAAAGAACTTTTGTAAGTCTATGTCTACTACCCAAGTATAACCATCGTTGAAATATTCTAATAATTTAACAATAGCTATCTCGCATAAACGGTTTGGTCTAAATCCATAACTAGTTTCACTAAACTGTTGCTCATATATTGGAGATAATACTTGTATTATTGCTTGTTGTATCAATCTGTCTACAACTGTTGGTATTCCAAGTCCTCGTTTATCTCCATTTTCTTTTGGTATATAAACTCTTCTTACTGGACTAGGTTTATATTTCCTATTTCTTATTTGTTCTTTGATTTCTTCTTTATGCTTGAACATATAGTATCCAAGTTCATCAACAGTTACTCCATCAACTCCACTTGCTCCTTTGTTCTTATATACTTGTTTGTATGCTTCAAATAAATTTTTATCATCTAAGACTTTTTCTAGTAATTCCATACTCGTTCTTTCCTTTCTAATTTCAACAATAATCATTTTATCTTTCATAAGACTATTTTCAGAAAATACGTTTCTTACTTTTCTTACTAATACATCTGATATATGATTATCATAATCTTAGTGTACTTAAACACTACAAATTGTTCAGTCCTTCCTAACGTTAGTATTAGTACTATGACCTCGGCTGACTTCTCATGGCAAACCTTTTTCGACCGACTATCTCTTCTTAACTATTGGTGTATTAAACCTCTAGTGCTTATTCGTCCATGAGACCTCCCAGGGTAAGACATATAACTTTCCTCGTTTACTCACTTAATTTACTGCATAAAGTTACGTGTATCTTTTGGACTTTAGTTTGTTTTGTAACCTCATCCGTTTATGCAGCCTTAGTATCAAGTTTCTGTCCGTTGAGCCACGATTTTGTTCCACACTTCCTTTAGCCCTAACATCACTGTTAATGCGTTGTGCTTCTCTAATACTTCGCAGATACTTACGCGTATAGTGGACTTTCACCACCTAGTTATATGCCATGCCTGGCACAATCGAGTAGAGAAAATTTACAATAATTTGCAAATTTGTCCCTCTCACACCACCTAGCATACCGTTCGGTACTAGGCGGTTCAATTTATATCATAGTATGTACTTTTAAGTAATGGTCTAGCGGCATCACTAGTCCTTTTCTTTTAAGCCTAGCATTAGATATTGCTACACTTACAACTATAGACATAGAATTATGCCAATAACTCGCTCTACTGTATGATGTTCTTCTTGCTTTATTTCTAGATACTCCTAATTTTAATAGACATTTATATCTATGTTCACACGTTTTCCATTGTTTCCATATTATACAACGTATTCTACGCCTTAAGTGTTCACTGATGTTATTCATATATGTTTTCATATCTGCAATTCTAAAGTAATTTATCCAACCTCTAATTACTTGATTTAATTTGACAATTCTTTCATCTAAGGATATACTCCAACTTCTTTTGGTAAGTTGTTTTAGCTTTCTCTTAAATTTTAGAATTGATTTCAAATGAGGTTTAGGTTTAATAATTCCTGTTTTTGTATAATAAAATCCATAACCTAAATATTTTATTTGATTTGGTCTTGCAACTTTACTTTTATCGGCATTAACTTTTAATCCTAGTTTCTTCTCAATAAATTTTGTTATACTTTCCATAACTCTGTTTGCTGCTTTCTCACTTTGGACTACGATTATACAGTCATCTGCATAACGGGTAAATCTTAACCCTCTCTTTTCAAGTTCTTTATCTAACTCATTTAACATGATATTAGATAGTAGTGGTGATAAATTACCTCCTTGGGGTGTTCCAACCTTTGTTGGACTAACTACACCATTTTCCATTACTCCACTTACTAAATATTTTCTTATTAATGACACTAATTCACCATCATGAACTGTTTTCATAATGATAGATATTAATTTATCATGACATACTGTATCAAAGAATTTTTGTAAGTCTATATCCACTACCCAAGTATACCCATCATTAAAGTATTCAAGTAATTTAATAATAGCCATTTCGCATGAGCGATTTGGTCTAAATCCATAACTTGTTTCACTAAATTGTCTTTCATATATTGGAGATAATACTTGTACTATTGCTTGTTGTATTAATCTATCTACAACTGTTGGTATTCCAAGTCCTCTCTTATCTCCATTTTCTTTTGGTATATAAACTCTTCTTACTGGACTAGGTTTATACTTCCTAGTTCTTATTTGTTCTTTGATTTCTTCTTTATGTTTGAACATGTAGTAACCAAGTTCATCTACAGTAACTCCATCAACTCCACTTGTTCCTTTGTTCTTATATACTTGTTTGTATGCTTCAAATAAATTTTTGTCATCTAAGACTTTTTCTAGTAATTCCATACTTGTTCTTTCCTTTCTAATTTCAACATTAGTCATTTATCTTTTAAGGATTTATGCATAGATATACGTTCTACTTATTTACCTTTTATTACATTCTGATTTATGACTAACATAATTTTAGTGTACTTAAACACTATAAATTGTTCAGTCCTTCCTAGTATTTACAACTAGTACTATGACCTCGGCTGACTTCTCATGATAAACCTTTTTCGACCGACCATTTCTTCTTAACTATTGGTATATTAAACCGCTAGTGCTTATTCGTTCATGAGACCTCCCAGGGTAAGACATATAACTTTCCTCGTTTACTCACTTGATTTACTATATAAAGTTACGTGTATCTTTTGGACTTTAGTTTGTTTGGTAACCTCATCCATTTATATAGCCTTAGTATCAAGTTTCTGTTCGTTGAGTCACGATTTTGTTCCACACTTCCTTTAGCCCTAACATCACTGTTAATGCGTTGTGCTTCCCTAATACTTCGCAGATACTTACGTGTATAGTGGACTTTCACCACCTAGCTATATGCCATGCCTGGCACACCAAAAATGAGAGCACGATTAAATGCTCTCTTCAGGGGGTGCTTTATTTCTGCTTTACGGGATGGTTGTTACCTGTTAAATCCCTTTATTACTCGTTATTTCCGCACCCTAAGCACACTCGAGACAACTCGGAAATTTAGTTTTTTCGTATGTAAAATCGTATGTAGTATTATTGATTAGTATTGAAAATAAAAAAGTGAATTATTTCACTTTATCTGTGCATACCACCTTGAGTATTTTCCATAGACGTTTCTAAATTTACATCATAAGCAACATTAACATCATGTGCTAATTTAGATGCTTCTGTTAAGGATATTTCTTTTCTCATCACTCTTGATTTAATATCACTTAAAAGTTGCTCTCTTTCATAAGCCAACTCCTCAGGAGTTTTTTGTCTTCCTGTTAAATGAGATTCATTTGCATTTGAAGATAAAACTCCATCTGTAATAATGATTTCATCAGGGCTAACACCAAATCTATTTTTGACACTTGTAACTGCATTCTTTCTCATTGCTTCTTCATTAGTTATTCTTAAATATTCTGACTGTGCTTGGTTAGCAGCTTCTTTCAATTGTTCTATTTGTTCATTTGCACTATCAACTAATTGCTGAACCCCTTCAGAACTCATTTGAACTTCTCCACTTAACCATCTTTCAATATATTTATCTAATTTTGCTTGTTTGTCCATCCAAGTTTCAGTTAATTCTGCATATTTATTTAATAATTCGATTTTTTCCATAATAGTATACCTCCTATAATTTATTATAACACAAAAGTGAATGGTTTTTACAATTATTTCACCCACACCGCACTGAAGAGAGCAGAATTTATATTTTTCTTTTATTTATAAGGGATTAAACTCTAATTACATACAAAAAAATTGTATGTAATTCGTATGTAAAAGTACTTTTTTAAGAAGCTAACCCTCGAAATCCCTTATATTTCCTGGCATAAAAAAAGTGATAGGCCTTTCGGCCTATCTTCAGGGGGTTTTGGTTTGCACTCTTACGCTTAGAAAGTAAGAGTACTGGCATGGAGTATCATGCCAATTCTATTGTATAAAATTTTAGTGTATAAGTCAATCTATTTTTTTAATTTTCGTTTTTTTTATCGGAAGCCCCCTCCGCCTCCGCCTCCACCGAAGGAACCTCCACCTCCACCACCGGATGAGAATCCTCCGCCACCAGAGCTATATGAACTAGCTCTAGTTTGAGCAGTATTTGCTGATTTTATACCTGTATTTGATACAGTATATATAAAATACATAGACTCATAACTATATCCATATTGATTCATATATTCATTAATTTCAGGATATAATTTTTTAAATTGTTCAGCAACTTCTTTAGCAATTCCAAATATCTGTGCATATATTAAATATTCATTCCAAAGATTAACCTCTATTGGTTCTTTTTCCTTTATTAAAGTAAATTCTTTTAAATAATTCTTTAATCCCTGCATTTGTTCGGCTTCTATCATCATAGAACTATCTACAACATATTTTTTATTAATAGAAAATCTTTTTTTATTTTCAGAAAATTGTATTTTTCCTTCTTTTATTAATTCATCTTTCTCATAATTAATAATATCATCAAACCAAGTAAGTATTTTATTATATCTATTATTACACCATTTTTTAAACTCATTTTCTTCTAGTTTACCATCTTTACTTGCTTCTACCATCCAATTATACATATCTTTTTCTAACTGAATACCATTTGGTATATTAACAAATATAATATTATCTCTTATTTTTTTACCAAATAAAGTTTTCTTTTCTATTTTTTCAACTCTTATATTACCATCTTTTAACCATTTTAATAAAAGTGCTCCAAGTAAATTTTCTTTTTTAGGCATTATTTTATATTTTTTAGCAACAAAATATGCTCTAAATATATCTTTATTACAAGGAATATCTCTAAAATTTGGCACATCTTTTCTTATTGTATTTCCAGTATCACCAAAATCATATTCTTCTTTTAATGATTTAGATGTGAGCGCTATTATAAGTACAATAATTATTGGAAGGATAGATATTAATATACTGAAAAATATAGCGATAGTATCGAAAACATTATTCTTTTTACTCTCAGTATATCTAGTAGTCCCCACCTCAGCCATATTATGATAATATTCAAACTCATTATTACTAATATTATTAGTAGTAAATGTTCCTTTTGGAAATTTAATTAATACCGTCATATACTGATCTTTAGTTAATCTATTAGGTGAATTCATTTCTATATATCCATCATATACATATGCAGTTCCACCATAGTTTCCATATCCCCATACATCAAGTGTATCTTCATATCTAAAATTACTATGAATTTTTATATATACATTATCTGGAGTTGCACTGAAATCATATGGAAACAATGTCCAATATACCATATCAGCATCAACAAGTGATAATACAAAATTAGTAATTTTATATTTTATTTCATATTCGTGATTACCATAATTACTTATTCCATAACATACATCAACTTCATTACCACTTTCATATATTCCAGCTTTATAAGCCTTATCTTCTAATGATTTATTAATATCCCAGTAATTATCTATAGAATATGGTTTTCCATCCATACTAGCACTTTCCACTATAATTTTAGAATTACCAATATTAAAATATGGATGGTAACCTTCAGTCCCTGAATTAACATAAGCATCCCAATTTTCAATAACACTAGCATCTCCATTATCATCAATAAAAATATCCATATTTATTGATGAAATGCTATTTGCTTTTATAAAAATAAGTGGTGTAAATAATAAAATTAAACAAAATATAAACTTTTTCATAAGCCTCCTACATAAAAAGGATTAAAAATAATCCCTTAAAATTTAACTTTAACGTTTTCTCTTTCTTCTTCTTTAGCTTCAAAGAATGCATCTTTCTTAAATCCAAACATTGAAGCAATTATATTACTTGGAAAAACTTCTACTTTATTATTGTACATTAATACAGTATCATTATAAAATTGTCTAGCATAAGATATTTTTTCTTCTACTTCTTGTAATTGATTTTGTAAAGATTCAAAATTTGAATTAGACTTTAATTCAGGATAGCTTTCTGCAAGAGCAAATAATTTTGTTAAAGAATCTGACATTTCATTAGATGCATTAACTTTATCATTATCATTTTTTGCACTTAAATATTTATTTCTTGCATTTACTATATTTTCTAAAGTTTCACTTTCATGTTTTGCATATCCTTTTACAGTTTCAACTAAATTAGGAACTAAATCACTTCTTTTCTTTAGTTGTACATCAATTTGACTAAATTGATCCCTTACCTTATTTCTTAATCTTACAAGTGAATTATAATTAGCTATTATAAATAATATAATAATCAATAATACCACTAAAACTACAATTAACCATATTACCATTTTATCATCTCCTACTATGTATATAGTATCATAAATTAATCTAATTTACTATACTTATTTAATATGTTTTTTAATTCATCACTAATATTATTATTTTTTACATAATTGTTTATATCTTCTTTAACTTTTAAAAATAATTGATAATCTCTTTTTATATTAGCAAGTTTAAATGCCATATCACCACTTTGTTTTATTCCAAATAAATCACCACTACCTCTTATATTAAAATCCTCTTCACTAATTTTAAATCCATCTGTAGTACTAGTCATTATTTTTAGTCTAGAAACCTCTTTATCACTAATTAGAATACAATATGACTGTACATCGTTTCTTCCTACTCTACCTCTTAACTGATGTAGTGTAGAAAGTCCAAATTGAAAACTATCAAAAATAACAATCATAGTAGCATTTTTTACATCTACTCCTACTTCTATAACTGTAGTACTTATTAAAATATCTATCTCTTTATTTTTAAATTTATCCATTACTTCATCTTTATCTTTGGAATTCATCTTACCAGTCATAAGTCCTATTTTACAAACTTTACCTAGTGCTTTATTCATTTTTTCATATAATGCATTTACATCCTCTAAATCAGTATTATCACTTTCCATAGCTAGTGGAGCAATAACATATATTTGATGTTTTTTCTTTATTTCATCAAGCATCATTTGTAATACATCTTTAATTTCACTATTTTTCTTTAAAATCGTTATTATTTCTTTTTTACCACTTGGTATAGTTTTTATATTAGATATATCCATATCTCCATAAATAGTAAGGGCATATGTTCTTGGAATTGGTGTTGCGGATAAATATAGTATATCAGGAGTAATACCTTTATTTTTTAAAGAAGCTCTTTGATTTACTCCAAATCTATGTTGTTCATCAGTAATTACTAAACCTAAATTATTATAAATAACATCATCACTAAATAATGAATGAGTACCTATTAATATATCTATCTCTTTATTTTGTAATCTATTAATTATTTTCTTTTTTTCACTCTTTTTAGTACTTCCAGATAATATCTCAATATTAGCACCCTTTATATATTTTTTTATATTTTCAAAGTGCTGGGTTGCAAGTACTTCAGTTGGTGCCATAAGTGCACCCTGATAACCACTTAAATAATTTATATATAAAGCTATAATAGCAACTATTGTCTTACCACTTCCTACATCTCCTTGAATTAATCTATTCATTCTATTTTTACTTATTAAATCTTCATATATATCATTTGTAGCTTTAATTTGATCAACAGTTAATTTAAAAGGAAGAGTACTAATAAACTTATCTATTTCACTTCTATTTATATTTCTACTTATTCCATCAATATTTTTTCTATTCTTTTTTAAATTATAAATCTTTAACATAAATAAAAATATTTCTTCATATTTTAATGTATTAATTGCACTCTTTAATTTATTAGATGATGTTGGTTTATGTATTTCATTAATAGCATCTATTCTATTTAAAAAGTTATAGTTATCTTTTATTTGTAATGGTATTATATCTTTAGTTTGGTAATATAATAATCCATTTAATATATATTTATTTATTTCACTTGAATTAATTTTATTATTTCCATGATATATAATTTCTACTTTTGTTTCATTTGATAATCTTGATAATTTTAAGTCACTAGCTATTACTTTTCCTTTTATATATTTTCCAATAACAGTAACATATTCTCCAACTTTTAATTTATTCTTTAGAAATGCCCTATTATAGATTGAAATTAATAGTACAATAGAACCTGTATTTATTCTAAAATTCATAACATTTTTTCTTTTTCCATAATAGTATATAGTTGGAATATTTTCAATAACGCCATCAATAATTATTTTATCATTTTCTTTAATAGTATCTAAATTACTTCTTTTTATAATATCATAACGATATGGATAATACGTTACTAAATCATCTATATTATATATACCTAAATTATTTAAATATGTTAATGTTTTTTTACCAATTCCATTAATATCTTCTAAAGACATAATATCACCATTTAAAGTATATCAAAAAAAGAAAGATTTTTAAAACTTTCTTTTCATTCTTTTTATTTCTTTAACTAATTTTTTATGCTCTTTTTTATTTGTTTTAATATTTAATACTTCATTTAATCTACCTACAAATGTTTCATTTTTTAATACATTTGGACATTCACACAATATTGCTCTTAAGCTTAAATATACAAATTCATTATCTTGCAAATCAGATAAATGATCTATAAATATTTCATAAGGCACATCAATTAGAAAACTTAAAAGTGAGAAATCAAATGCAATGCTTATATTTATTTCACTTTTATCAACATCTATTGCTTCTTTAGAATCTGTAAAAAATTTTTTATCTTTTGTTCTTGTATAAAGTTGTGTCCTATAATATGCATAATTTATATCTCTATCATAATCTTTATTTAAATTAATTATTATTTCATTAATAACTTCATTACGATTCATAGTATTATTATCAATAATATCTCTAAATATATTAACTGCATTCCTTATATGATTAGCTACATCTTCATCTATTAAATTTCTATTTGCATCTATATAATCACGAATAATTTCTAATACTTCTAATCTATCGTAATTATCTTTATATGTTTCTTCATCTAAATTAAAATTATAAATAAAGTATTCTATATATTTATGATTCATGTATGTATCTATATTATCTGTTAACACTCATATCACCTAACTTCTTATATATTTCTAAATAATTATGAACAGGTATATATTTTATTTTGTTTCTTATATCACTTGGTATATCATCTAAATCTTCTTTATTATCATATGGAATAAACATTTTACTAATGTTATTCATAATAGCTCCCATACTTTTTTCCTTTAAACCACCTACTGGTAATATATTTCCTCTTAGTGTTATTTCACCTGTCATTGATATATCATTAGCAACTTTAAAATTACTAAATGCACTTATAATTGATGTAGTAAGAGCAACTCCTGCACTTGGTCCTTCTTTACTTATAGCACCACTTGGTATATGTATATGAATATCATTATTTATTAAATCTTCATACCTTATATTAAACTTTTTATAATTTGCTTTAATATAACTTAGTGCGATTGCTGCACTTTCTTTAATTATATCTCCAAGTGATCCTGTTAATATTAACTTACCTTTGCCTTTATAATAGTTTACTTCAATTGGAAGAATATCTCCACCGTATGATGTACAAGATAAACCATTTACAACTCCAATTTGTGCTTCTATTTTACTATAAGTATTATATTTATTTTTACCTAAATATTCAAATAAATTATTCTTATCAACTATTATATATTTATTTTCCACCTCACCACGCATTATTCTTGTCACTATTTTTCTAAATATTTTAGATATTAATCTTTCAAGTTCTCTTACTCCAGATTCTTTTGTATAATTTCTAATAATACTTGTAATAGCACTATCTTTAATACTTACACAGTTAATCATATAATTTTTAATATTGACTGGTATTAAATAATTACGTGCAATATCTAATTTTTCATATTCTGAATAACCATCTATCTTTATAATTTCTAATCTATCTTTTAAAGGAAGTGGTATATCATTTATATTGTTGGCTGTTAAAATAAACATTACATTAGATAAATCAACTGGTTCTTCAATATAATTATCTATAAATTTATCATTTTGATTATTATCTAACAAATCAAGTAATGTTGATGTAGGATCACCATTATAACCTTTTGATATCTTATCTACCTCATCTATTAGTATTACGGGGTTATTAGATTTTACTCTTCTAAGTCCAGATATAATACTTCCTGGAGATGCAGATACATAGCTTTTTCTATGTCCTATAATTTCACTTTCATCATTGATACCAGCTACACTTATTTTAATAAACTTTCTATTAATGCTAGTTGCAATACTTTTAGCAAGCGTAGTTTTACCTACACCGGGAGGTCCCACAAGACATATTACAGGGCTGTTTATAGTTGAATTATTCTTTTTAACTGCTAGATACTCAATAACTCTATTTTTAACTTCATCAAGTCCAAAATGGCTTTTGTTTAACCTGTCACTAATTAAATTTATATCATCTAAATCATCTGTTGATTCATTCCAAGGAAGATTTAACATCCAATCTATATAATTTCTTAATATTGATACCTCTGGTGATGTATCTGACATTAATTCATATCTTTTTATATCATTTTTTATTCTTTTTTTTATGTCATTATTAGCATTTAAAATATCAAGTTTTATATTTAAATCATTTATTTCTTCTTCTTTTAATGAAATATCTCCAATTTCTTTTTTTATAACTTTTAATTTTTCTTTTAATATATATTCCTTTTGAGTTTTATCTATTTCTTCTTTTACTTTTGATTCTATATTTTTTTCTATTTGATAAAGACTAGATTCTTTATATATATCAGCAAGTAACATCTCACATCTTTTAATAGAATCTAACGTATTAGCATACTCACTAAGTCTTTTTTTATCAATTGGTAAATATGTAACTGCTGTATCTAGCATATCAGACAAATTACTCATTCCATCAATCATACCAATTACACTATTACTAATTGTAGGTACATTTTTAGTACATTTATTTAATTCATATTTTATCTTTCTGATGCTTGCATTTAATATATCATCATCAATAAATTCATTATTTTTTTCAAGAATTGTTGCCTCAATAAGATCATCAACATAAAAGTATTCTAAAATATTTACTCTATTAATTCCTTCAATAGTAACTCTATTCTTACCATCAGGAAGTAATATTTTATTTTTTATCTTACCTAAAATACTTATTTTAGGTAGTTTATTAATATCAATTTTATCAACATTAAAAAGATTAGTAACTAATATTTCATTGTTGTGAAAAACAGATGATATATCAATTAATGATTTACTAACTTTATCATCAAATTCTAATCTTATTTCATTTTTTGGAAGTAGAACCAACCCCTTTAAAACTATCACTGGTAGATTCATAAATTCCTCCTGCTAAAATTGTTTTTTATTATATCATATTTATATTTTTTGTAAACGAAATTTTAATAATTTACAAAAAAAAATAGAAAAATCTATTTATACCTTGTGATATTCTAGTCTTAGCTTATCAGCAATAGTTACCATAAATTCAGAATTAGTAGGTTTTGCTTTATCAATATCAACACTATGACCAAATAATTCTTCCATTAAGTCCCAATCTCCACGATTCCAACTTACTTCTATAGCGTGCCTTATTGCACGTTCTACTCGAGATACTGTTGTAGAAAATCTATCTGCTAATTCTGGATACAATTCTTTTGTAATTCCCCCAATTACATCTGGTCGATCAAATAATATTTCAACTCCTTCTCTAATATACTGATATCCTTTGATATGCGATGGTATTCCTAAATCATGTAAGGTTTTAGTTATTGAAATTTTTAAATTGTTCTTACCTAAATCTATATTCTTACTTGGTTTTTGATTATATAACTGAAGTATTCTTTTTTCTAAATCAGAAAATTCAAATGGTTTTAATAAATAATACTTAACTCCATAATCTGATACCTCTCTTATAACATCCATTGCATTATAACTAGTAGATACTATGATATTTTTATCAATATTTTTCTTTCTCATTTCTTCTAATACATAAAGTCCATCTTTATTAGGCATAATAAGGTCTAAAATAATAACATCGTAATCATCTTTAGTTTCAATCAGTTTAAGTCCTTCAATTCCATCACTAGCTTGATATACAAATTCAATTTTATCGTTGTCTTTAAAATACTCTTTTACTGCATCAACTAACTGCACATTATCATCGATCATTAATAATCTTAATTTATTCATATCTATCCTCCTTATTACTGCACAATCATTATACAACAAAAATCTTAAGTCAATCTAGAGTATATTTTAGCTAGTTTTGTCGAACAAAATGGGCGCAAAAAAAGTTATTAACTACGTAACAACTTCTCCATTTCTAATACTTCTTCTGGAATTGAACTTGACTTTCCCACAATAAATCCATCGACATTGCTTATAGATGATAAGTTCTTTATATTTTTGGGATTTACACTTCCACCATATATAACTTTAGAATTTAAACCTTTTTCCCTTAAAATTTCCTTTACATATTCTATTGTATCATAAATATCATCATTTGTGGGAACATTTCCTGTCCCTATTGAAAAAATTGGCTCATAGGCAATAATTATATCATTACTATTTATACCTTTTAAATCCACATCTAATTGATATTTTAATTTTTCTTTTGTTTTTAATGCATTTTTTTCTTCTAAAGTTTCACCAATACATAATATTACTTTTAAATTATTATTAATAGCAGATAAAACCTGTTCGTTAATGTACTCATCTGTTAAATTAAAGTACTTTCTACATTCACTATGACCTACTATGGCATAATTTACGCCCATTTTTTTTGCATGATAAGCTGAAATACATCCAGTATATGCTCCTTTATCTATAGGATATATCGATTGTATTGCAATATTATCATACTTATTTATAAAATATGGAATATATATTGATTCTGGGCATAATATAACATTATTTGATAAATTACTAATCTTTTTTATATAATTATTTACATCATCAATATCCATATACATCTTCATATTTAAAACTAACAACTTATTTTCCATGAAAACCTCTCTTTATAACATCTTTAGCTTTACTAAAGAAACCTCTTTTTTTACCTGGAATTCTTCCTTTAAGAGCAATTTCATACACTTTCATAACACTTTCTGCATAATATTTTGCCGAATACTTATCTGATTCTATTAATGCAGTTCTTCCCATTTTAATTGCATTTTCTTTATCATTCATTAATTTAATAATAGAATTTTTGTACTTTTTCTTATCTTTAAATAAATATCCACATTCACCTTCAATAACAACTGTATTGAACGATTCATCATCTAGGCATACAACAGGAATTCCAGCAGCCATTGCCTCAATTACAGTTAGACCTTGTGTTTCTGTATGTGAAGCTGTAGCAAAACAGTTTGCTAGATGATAATAATATGGAACTTCATCCCATGGTACTTTTCCAGTAAATATAACATTATCAACTAATTTTTTGGCTTTTTTCTTTAAAATTTCTAAATCTGGTCCTCCACCAACAATAATTAATTTACAATTTTTATTTTTTTTAACCAAGCTAGCTTGATTATCTATCAAGAAATCTATACTTTTTTCTTTGGCAATTCTACCTACAAACAATATTACAAAATCATCTTTTTTTATTCCATATTGTTTTTTTAAATCTTTTACCTTATCAAAATCAATATTATCCTTATAAAAACGTTCAACTTCTATTCCAGTTGGTATTATATGTACATTTCTATCATATTTATATTTTTCTTTAAATAAATCATATGTTTTCTTTGTTGGAACAATTAATTCTGTAACTGTTTTGTCACAATAAAATTTTGTAAAATATTCAACAATTTTTTTACTAGTATTATTAAAATGCCCACGTGTTATATAGTGTACATAATCTTCATACATAGTGTGATATGTGTGAACAATTGGTATATCTAACTGTTTTGCAATAATTCGCGCAAATGTTCCAATACCAAACTCTGTATGAGAATGAATAATATCTAAATTCCATTTTTTTATTTTATTAATTGCTTTTATTGGATATATTCCACTTAATCTATAATCATATATTCCAGTTGGAATTCCTGGTATACGTATTACATGATCATTTCCAAAATCATATGATAATATATCATTATTTACTGTTACTATGAATACTTCACATCCTAATTTACGTAAAGCATTTTCAAGCATTAAAATACTTGTTGCAACACCATTAATATGTGGTTTATATGTGTCTGTAAAAAGTCCTACTCTCATTTTTTACCTCTTTTCAAATTGAATGCAATTCCACCTACAATAAGTCCAAAATAATAAGTTATAAATCTCCATATAAGCATGGTTGCAGAAAGTAAACTTCCATTGATAAAGAATCCATAAAATTTAACAAAACCATACTCAAGACCTCCTGTACCACCAGGAATTGGAACAAATGATCCAATAAGCATAACGTATGCTGATGTAATTACAGCAAGAGGTACTGAAACACTTGAAAAATCACCTGCTGCATAAAGAACAAATACTGGAATCATGTATAATATTGATAATGCTACTAAATTTACAAAAATCATTGAAAAAAATAATTTTTTATCTTTCATTAAAACTTTCGCACTATTATGAAAGTTAGTAATACTCTCATTCCATTGAGCTAATTTTTCTTCTTTGTTTTTAACTATTTTTAACTTTGTCAAAATTATAATGGCAATATTTACTAATTTTTTATTTGTCTTTTTTCCAAAAGCAACTAAAAAAGAAACTATAATTACTAGTGTATTAATTACAAATCCTAGTGTTATTAAATGTGTAAGTATATCATTATGTGGAAATATATGAAATAAAAAGTTACATAACATTGCAATAATTCCTAAGAATACTAAAGCAATTTGATATACAATAAAATTTTCTAAAATAATGCTAGTAGATGTTGATGAACGTACTCCCTCTTTATTCAAATAATATACTTGATATGGTTGTCCACCTGTTGCAAATGGAGTTATAGCATTTACAAATTGAGTTCTTAAAAGTAATATTACCGCACTTTTATAAGTAAAACTTTTCTTATGACTTTTAGTAAAATAATAAAGTGGTAATGTTTTTAAAAACCAATATATTATAATACATAAGAATCCCACTATTAACCATTTTATATCCATTTTAAATAATGTATCCATTATTTCTCTATAATTGTCTTTTAAAGAAAAATATAAAACTAATATGGTTACTAGTGCTAAAATGATATAATTTAGTATCTTTTTCATAAAACCTACTTTTCTATTATATCAATTGCTGGTAGAATCTTTCCCTCTAATAACTCCAAAGATGCTCCTCCACCAGTTGATATATGCATAAATTTATCCTTATAACCAAAATTTATTGCAGCTGAAGCTGTATCTCCACCACATATTACTGTATCACAACTACTATTACTTAAATATTCTAAAATACTCTTAGTACCTTTTTCATATTCTTTAACCTCAGAATAACCTAAAGTACCATTCCATACAACCATTTTGCATTTACTTAATATGTCTTCAAATAATTTTATAGTCTTTGGACCAATATCAAGTCCCATTTTATCACCAGGTATAGAATCAACATTTACTAAAGATGTTTCTTTAGAATCTATTCCACTACTTACTATATTATCAACTGGTAGTATTATTTTATCTTTATATTTACCAAGTAAATCTTTACAATAATCAATAGATTCACTATCTAGTAATGACGAACCTATATTATATCCTAAGGCATGAAAAAATGTATAACACATTCCTCCTGCTATTAATATATAATCCGCTTTTTTTACTAAACTATTTATTACACCAATCTTATCATTAACTTTCGCACCACCCAATATTACTGCATAAGGCCTTTTAGGATTATTTAAAACTGAATTTAAAACTTTCAATTCTTTTTCCATCAAAAAACCAATTCCACTATCTAGATTAGATGCAATACCAACGTTTGATGCATGAGCTCTATGTGCTGTACCAAAAGCATCATTAATAAATATATCTCCTAAGCTTGCCCAATATGTCCCAAGCTCCTTATCATTACCAGATTCTTTCTTACCATCTAAATCTTCAAATCTAGTATTTTCTATAAGCAGTACATCACCATTTTTCATACTATTTATCATATTTTCTAAATTACTTCCACGAGTCTCACTAGAAAACAAAACTTTACGATTTAATAGTTTACTTAGTCTATCAACAACTATTTTTAAACTTTTACTATCCTTATCTTCTATGGTCTTAACTCTACCTAGATGTGATAATAATATAACCTTCGCACCATTAGCAATTGCATAATTAATTGTATCAAGTGACATAACTATTCTATTATCATCAAGAATAACGCCATCCTTAATAGGAACATTAAAATCAACTCTAATAATTACTTTCTTATTTAATAAATCAAAATCTTTAATTGTTTTCATAAATTTAACCTTCTTACTAATATTATTTTATCATGTTTTAAAATCAAAATCTATATATAGAAAAAGATAGTATTACTATCTAATTATTGTTATATAAGAATTCACCTGTTCCATGATTATAGTAAAACTTATCAAACTATATCATATAGGCCGGGTCCTTCGATATAATCTAATACAATATTACTCTAACACTCATCTACTACACTGTATTTAAAACTATCGCTTTTAACTATTTTTATATACTTTTTTGTCATATCATAATCCTTAATAGATACTATATCACTATCAATATAATTATTTTCAACTAAAGTATTAATAGGTAAACATGAATCAGTTATTCTATCATATTCATCAATATTATCTCTAACATATTTTTTTGCTGCTTCTATTACTACTGTCTTTATGTTGTTGGTATTAGCTTTTTTAGATTTTTCTATTTGATTAACTATATTTGGAAATGTCAAAATAGCTATTAATGATATAATAACTACCACTGCCATTAATTCTATTAATGTAAACCCTTTATTAATTCTTTTCATTATAATCCTCACAAACTCTATCTAATTCTTTTATCATTTCATCTACTTCATCAAAGTTATTAAGTCTAGCTCCGGATGCATATACATGTCCACCCCCATTATAATTTGATGCTACATCGTTAATAATAGGACCTCTAGATCTTATTGAAGCACGAATTTTATCTATATTTTTATCATAAGCAAAAATTACCCAAGATATCATTTCTTCTGTATAGTTTAGATAATTAACTATATTTGTCATAGTTGCTGCATCTGTTCCAAGTTCATTAAGTTCATCTTGATTTAATACCAAATATCCCAATTTATTATCTGTAATTTTCAAATTAAGTATTACGTAACTTTGCAATTTTTTTTCTTTAATAGACATAGTATACATCTTTTCATAAATGTCTGTTATATCAATATTAACTTCTTTTAATAGCCAAGATACTAAATAAAATGTTTTATCCGTTGTATATGAATATAAGAATCTATTAGTATCACTAATAAGACCAATATATAATTTTTCTGCACCTTCTTTATTTAGTTTTAACGGAGTAGAATATACAAGTTCCATAACTAATTCAGATGCACTTGATGCAGAATCAACTACATATTCTATATCACAGTACTTATCTACTATAGGATGATGATCAATTTTTATTTTATATTTAAATCTAGTTGGATCTACACCATCTACTCTTTTTATATCAGGTGTATCTAATACAATTAATAGAGCATCTTCATATAAAGATTCATCAAACATATCAAGATTTCCTATATATTTGTGACGGGCAGCAGGAGTACCTACTGCATATACTTGTTTATTAGGAAATGTATTTAAAATTATTTCTTTTAATCCTAATGTACTACCTAATGCATCAGGATCAGGCCCTATATGACGTGCTAGAACTATTTTTTTATGTTTCTTTATCTCCTTATATATTTTTTTTAATACATTCATAATATCATCCAATCCATCTAAATTATACACTATTTTTTACTAAAATAAAAGTTAAAAAACAATCATTGTTTTGATTGTTTTTTATACTATTTAATTCTTTCTGTAAGTTTTATCGTAGCTTCTTTTTTCTCATCTCCACGATAATATTTAATTTTTATTGAATCTCCTACATTATGTTTATACAAGTTATATCTAAATTGAGCTGATGATTCAGTTTTTTCTCCATCCATTTCTACTACAACATCACCAACCATAAGTCCAGCATTACTTGCTGGTTTATTTTTTTCAACATAAGTTAATATAGCACCATATTTTACATCTTTAGAAATATTTATATTATAGTAATATTGTAATCCATAAGCATTAGATACATCAGCAAGTTGAACTCCTACATATGGTCTTTCTATATCTTCACCATTTTCTAATTTATCTATTATTGCATTAACTGTATCTATAGGTATCGAAAAGCCCATTCCTTCAACACCTTCACCAATTAATTTAGAAGATGTTATACCTATTACTTGTCCTGATATATTACACAACGGTCCACCACTATTACCTGAATTGATAGTTGCATCTGTTTGAATAGTTTCCATCAAATAGCTACCATTATTAAGAGTGACATTAACTTTTCTATTTGTGCCTGAAACAATTCCTTTAGTAATAGTTCCCATATATTCTTTTCCCAATGGAGCTCCTACTGTAAAAACTGTATCTCCTATTTCAGCTTCATCACTACTACCAAGTTCTGCAACTGCTAATACAGTATCTGCTTTTACTTTCAATACTGCAACATCACTAAATTCATCTTTTCCAACTACTTCTGCTTCTGCTTCACTACCATCTATATATGTAACAACTATTTTATTTGCATCTTCAATAACATGATTATTTGTAAGTATATATGCAAACTTAGAATCTTTCTTATAAACAAAACCAGATCCACTTGCAGCCTGAGTACCCATTCTACTCATAACTTCTACTTGTATATAAACAACTGAATTATATACTTTAGAAATAGCATTTTTCAAGTCACTTTCTTCTTCTATTGTTTTTTTAGAAACCACAGTTTCATTTGTTTTTCTATTAGTAGTTATTACATTTTTCAAACTAGGTTTATTAATTATTAAAATTGTTAAAAGTATTATTACTAATACAGATAATATAGAAATAAGTAATATATATATACCACTTTTACTTTTATTTTCCTTTTTATTCATTTTTAATTCCTCCATAATTAAAGAATAGTCCTGTAATGTGTAAAAAATGTGAAAAAGTTTTAAAATTTTTCTGTCTTTTTTTCTTGAGCTTTATATGTATAATTTAATACAATATTTAAAGGAAGTATTTTGGATGCCAAATACCCCATTTTTATTCTAAATCCTGGAATAATTATTTTTTTCTTCTTAAACATTTTATCTAAAGCATATTTAGCTACATAATCACTACTTTGACTTTTCAAATTAAATTTAACTTGAGCAACTTTGTTAAACTCCGTATCAACAGGTCCTGGATTTAAACATCCCACATATACATTGCTTTTTGTTTTTTTCAATTCATAATTAATTGCAGTTGTTAAATTATGAACATATGCTTTTGTTGCATAATATGTAGCCATTAAAGGGCCAGGTTCAAATGCAGCAATAGATGCAACATTTAAAATATATCCTTTGTCTTTTTTTACAAAATCTTTTAAAAATAATTTAGTTAAGGTATGTACTGCCTTTATATTTAAATCAACCATATCTAACTCTCTATCTAGATTTGTATCTTTAAAATCACCAATAAGTCCAAAGCCTGCTGCATTTATAATTATATCAATATCTTCATTCTTAACTTTATTATATAATTTATGACAATTAAAAGTTGTCGAAATATCAATAGAATAAATATCAACATTTACATTAACACTTTCTTTAATAGATTCCATTTTATTCTTTCTTCGTGCAACTAATATTAAATCATATCCCATATCAGCAAGTAAATAAGCAAAGCTTCTACCTATTCCACTCGAAGCACCAGTTATTAAAGCCCTCATATTATCACCTAATAAAATTATATATTAAATATATGTTTTTTACAAGAAAAACAGTTTTAATTATTCTTTAAAACTGCCTTTGATTTCATTCTAATTCTTTGAATTGCATTATCAATAGATTTTATATCTTTATCTAAAATATCAGCAATTTCTTTATATTTAAATCCTGATAACATCAATTCAAATACTTGACTTTCAAGACTTGTTAATTTACTTTTTATTTTTTCTTCGATAATTTCTACTTCATTCTTATTAATCATTATATCAAGAGGATCATTATCATCTTTTAATATTTTATCCATAATCAAATCTGGGTTATCATATGATAAGGATTCGTTTAAAATTTGATGTTTTTTTCTATTTGAAGAAATTACAAAGCTTATTAAATTACGTTCTATGCAAGTTTTAGCATATGTATAAAAAGATGTATCTTTTTTATCTTTAAAATTGTTTATTGCATTTGTAAGTCCTAACATTCCTTCCTGAATTAAATCTCCCTTATCAACACCACAATTACTTACATAAGTATACATTTTATTTGATAAAGAAGTAACTAAGGGATAATACTTTTTCATTATTATATCATTTGCTTCTTCAATATTTTCAGAAATATAATTAATTAATTCATAATCATTTAAATCTTGATATTCCATTAACCCCTCCTATTTTTTATAGCTTCAAATAAAATAATTCCTGTTGCAACTGATGCATTTAAACTATTAACCTCTCCAAGCATATTTATAGTTGCAATAAAGTCACAATTTTCACGAACTAATCTACTCATACCAGTTCCTTCATTGCCACATATAATGCAGGTATTTCCCTTATAATCTATCTTGGCATAATCTGTACCTTGCATATCAGTACCAACTATCCAAAATCCATTTTTCTTTAAATAGTTAATTGTATTAACTAAATTCTTAACTTTAGCTATTTTTACATTAAACAAAGTTCCTACGCTTGTTTTTATAACAGTAGAATTAATGCTGACTGATCTATCTTCAGGTATAATAATTAAATCAACACCAGCTGCTTCACATGTTCTAATAATTGCACCAAAATTATGAGGATCTTCTAAATGATCAAGCATAACGACAAGTGAATCATTAAACTTAAAACTATTTATATCAGTATATTTATAATCTTCAATATCAAGCGCAATACCTTGATGTAATCCTTTAAATTTTTTATCCATTTCATGTTTTTTTAAAACTGTAACACTATATCTATTTATATCTTTAATAAAATTTGAATCAAAATTTTCCTGTATATATATTTTTTTTACTTTTATATTTTTGTTAAAAACTTCGATTGCTACATTTTTTCCATATACTAACATATTATACCTCTTTATTTCTTTCTATCATTAATCAATTTTATTATTTCTTTAATATTATTATAATTAATATTATTTATTTCTGTATCCTCATTAATACTTTTTCTTTCTACATTATATTCTTCTAAGAATATATCTAAATCTGGTATTATTTTACTAACAATATCTTTATAAAATGAATCCTTATAGTATTTTTTTAATCTTTTGTTTGATATATCTAAATACATAATTATACTACATTCTTCTAAATTAATATGATATTTTATACACTCAATTTTTTCTATATTGGATAAAACATCACCTATTATTACTTCATCATCAAAAATAATATCTTTTGTAATTGAATTAAATAAATATTCTCTTGCTTCATTAACATCTTTAGTTTTTAATCTTTGTTCAAGTAGTTTTGGATATGCAGCATATATTAATATATTATCATTATACTCTTTATTATATTTATCAATTGTATCTAATACTTTTTCTAAAAACTTATATTGGGCTAAACTAAATAACCTATTCTCTGGCATATATATAGCAATTTCATGCCCTAATGATGCAACATATACATTATTATCTCTTATAGCTTTCATACCCTCTTTTTGATCATTTGGATGAATAGTATTTTCAATATCTATATATAGTTCATGATGATATCTTTTATCGTTTAAATCTTTTTGAACATAAAAAACATATTGTTTATCTGTTATTACCATAACTCCTCTAACAGATTTATCACGACAATACCTTAAATATTCATAAAAATTCATATTAAAATCCTCTTTATTCATTTTTACCTCTCAAATATATAATCCATTATATCATCAATTCGATTATTTTTATTATTTAAATACAAGTAACCTATTAATGCTTCTAATCCAGTTGCATTTTTATAAGTAATAATACTAGAATATTTTGGTCTATGATTATTCTTATGATTTCTAGCACGTTTTACAATATCAATTTCATTTTCAGTTAAAATATTATTATCTATAAGATTAAGTAAAAATTCCTCTTGTGCTTTCGCACTAACATATTTCACTGCTTCCTTTTGTAAATCATTTACTTTACCGATATTTTTATTTACCAAATATTCTCTTACATAAAGTTCATAAACACTATCTCCAAGATAGGCTAACACTAATGAGTTCATATTACACTCCGTATCTATCAAATGTTATTTCTTTAATATATCCATTTTTAATATCATTTAAAACAACATTAAACACTTTATCATAATCGATTTCTCCACCCTTTACTAAACATCCGCGTTTTTTTCCTATTGTATCTAAAGCTTCTACAAAATCATCATACTTATCTATTTTATACCTTTCTTGCAATTTTTCTGGATATAAATTATAAAGGGTCTTTAAAATATATTCTACTACTTGATTTATTGGTAATACTTCTTCTTTTATTGCTGTAAAAGAAGCTAAATTAAAAGCAATATCATCTTCAAATTTAGGCCATAGAATTCCAGGCGAGTCTAAAAGTTCTATATCATTATCTACTCTAATCCAATCTAAATTTTTTGTAACTCCTGGCTTATTACCTGTATTAACAATTTTTCTACCTACCAATCTGTTTATTAAAGTACTTTTCCCAACATTTGGAACACCAACAACAAGAACCCTGATTTTTCTATCTGTTTTCATGCTTTTTTCTTTCATTTTATCAAATTCTAAAGTCATTAATTCTTTTGTCTTACTAAATAAATAAGTTAACTTCTTCTCTTCAGTAAGATTAGTTTTAATAACTGCATATCCTTTATCTTCATAGTACTTAATCCACTTATCTGTTTCTATTTTGTCACATAAATCATATTTATTAAAAATAAGTATTCTTTTCTTATTTCCAATATAATTATCTATATCTATTATCTTAGATGATTTTGGTATTCGTGAATCAATAACTTCATATACAACATCTATTAAATTTATATTTTCGCGAATTAATCTTTTTGTTTTTGCCATGTGTCCCGGATACCAATTTATATTAGTTTTATTTTCATTCATTTGGATCAACTCCTTTATTTTAAATTTGGTAATACATCTTCTAAATATTCATTACTATCTAATTCTATTTTTTTAGATGCATATTTGTCTTCTTTACATTTATCAATCCATTCATCCCATAGTTTTGAATACCAATAAATAAATTCTTCATTGTTACCTCTTTTTTTACATCTATCCAAATACTCATGTTTTAGTTCTCTTTTAGGATATACATACCAATAATCATATTTATTATCAATTAAAAAATCATTACATATTTCATCAGCTATTAAAATATAATCATATTTATCTTTGACCTTTTTTAATTCTTTAAAATAATTATACGGCCATTCCCTGTTTATATCTCTTACTGTACTTTTAAGACTCTCATCTTCAGCATTATTATCAATATATTTATAATGTGTTGATTCCATATCTATGACATTTCTATATTTTCTAGCAACAGTTGACTTACCAGTTGCGGTAAAGGCAAATATAAATACTCCCACTTTATCACCTCTTTTATAAAAGTTTAATCGTCAATATCAAGTATAAAATACTATGCTATTTTTAGTACTTTTTTATATATTTTTAATATTTTTTAGTAATTATTTATTAAAAAATGTAATTACTAAACATTTAGTTTTCCTTTATTTTATAGGAGTTTCATGAATGGCTAGACTAAATCAATATCAACCAGTTTATATTAGTTTTATTTTCATTCATTTGGATCAACTCCTTTTTAAAATCATTAAAATTATAGCATAAAAAAGGCAGATTTTGTACTAATCTGTCTAAATTTATAACATTTATTAGGGGTTAAATGTGGTGTAATCAATTTTTAACATTACATTACCTAGTCATATGGCCAATTGGAATATCAAAAGGTTACTAACATCTAAATAACTCTATATTTGTGTTTTTACTTAGTATCTTTATATGCTACGAAATCTCCTATACTATCTGCATTTTTTACTCCATTGTTTATTGCTTCTATTAATATATCAGAAGCTGCAATTCCTATATAATTTACTAAATCAAATGAATTTAAATCTAATTTAATTCTATTTTTAGAGTGTGGTGATATTGAAAAGATAACATCTCCATCCCAATTAGTATGAACCGGATATATTGCTCTAGCCATCCCATCCTGCGCTAATTCTGATACTTTTATTAGCTCTTCTCTTGTCATTTCAATATTGGTTACAATAACACCTAATGTGGTATTAGAACCTCTTTCTATTTTTTTATTGCCAAAATTTTTATTATAATAATTATTAAAGCAATATTTACCAGACTCAGAATAAAACTCCTTAGTAATGGGATTTATAACATCCCCTATAGCATTTGTTACAACGAATGCACCTATGTATGCATTATCAGATATTTCTTTTATTGAAATTCCAAAGCCACCTTTTATTCTATTTTTATAAATCCATTTTCCAGTTGTAGCACCTGTTCCTACACCAATATTTCCTTGTTCCAAATTATTGTAACTAGCATTTTTAGCCATTTCAAATCCATCTTGTAAATGGGGTCTTACATCTTTTCCTATTTTTCCATCATATATTACTGCACCAACAACACTAGGAGATTTCAAATAATCCATAACTCCTATTGAACATTCTAATCCTGCTGTACTTCCCCCTGTTAATACAATAGCTTCTACAGTTTTATCTGCTCCTTTTATTTCATATGCTGGTATATTAATAGTTCCTGTATCAGAGCCTCTAACATCTATTCCAATATCTGCACCATTATCTGGTATGATAACAGTTGCTCCTGTTATGCCATCTTTATTTGTATAATGGCCTATTTTTATTCCTAATTTTTCTAATTTCGTCATTTTGTATCCTCCTTAATATTTTTTATACTATCCGTTCATAATATTATTGTTTTATAGATGTTTAATTTTATTATTTTCAATGGGGTGTTAAAAGGTGTAATCACCTTATTAATTTCTACTACATTTTACACTATAAATAGTAATCTTTTACTAATTTTTATCTATTTTAACATGTTTTTATATAAAACATGCAAGATATTAATTCTCGCAAAACCTTGTAAATAAAGGAAATTTCAAAGGGGTTAAATAAATCGTAATCAACCAGTTTATATTAGTTTTGTTTTCATTCATTTGGATCAACTCCTTTTATTTATATTATATTAATTATTCTTTAGGTAAAGTATAGCCACCATCTACTACTATTTCTTGACCTGTAATAAAGCTTGCCTTATCAGATAATAAGAACTCTACTGTATTTGCTATATCAGTTGTGTTTCCTAATCTTTTAGCAGGAGTATTTTCAATTATACTTGGAATATACTCATCAAAGTTAGGAGTTTCATGATATGACATATCTGTTTTAATAACTCCTGGAGAAATAACATTAGATTGTATCTTATCATATCTACTAGCAATACTTTTTGTATATGTTAATATACCTGCTTTAGTTGCTGCATATATAGGAAAGTACTTTGAACCTTTATTTGAAATAGAAGAAATATTAATTATCTTACCAGATATACTATTTTTTAAACAACTATCAATAAATAATTGATTACATCTTATACATCCCTTTAAATTAGTATCAACTAAATTATTTATCTCTTCATCATTATAATTTAGGGATTCTTCTTCACTTGATATAATACCAGCACAATAAATTAAAACATCATAAATATTTGTTTCATATAAACTTTTTACATTATCTTTAGAAACATCACATTTAATATATTTAAATTCAAAATTATCTCTTTCTTTTCTTCCTACACAAGTTATGTCATAATTATTTGAATTAAGTATTTTTGCTATCTCAAACCCAATTCCAGACCCCCCACCAATTATTAATACTTTTTTCATATATCATTCTCCTTTTTATAAAAATTTAACCGTCAATTCAAGTATCAAATACAATTTATTATTATTTTTTATTGATATAAAATGCTCTTCAAAACAATTGTCGGCATATTACAAGCCAGTACCCTAATTCCTCACAAAAATGAGTATATTTTACCCTATTTTTTATTATTTTTCTTCCTTTTTTATTAAAACATGCAAGATTTCAATTCTTAAAAGCTCCCATTTTATAAGGGTTTAAGTGATGTGCGGCATAAATACAAGTCAACCAATTTATATTAATTCTATTTTCATTCATTTGGATTAACTCCTTTTTTATTAAATCTATAATACTTTATTATTAAAAAATCAACAAACACTAATAACACTAAATCAATAATTGTACCAATATATACAACTATACTTTGCTTAGAAGTAAAAATATATAAAGACCAACTTATCAAAGCTATTAATTGTAATGATATCATTCCTAAACTATAATCATTACTTGATTTAGTTTTTATTAGTTTTAATATTTGCGGGATCGTATATATATAACTTAAAATATAATATATCGTACAAAATATTGCCATACTACCACCTCTCATATATTTAGGTATTGCACAGGAATATCGGCCCCTAAATGCTAACAATAATTTTTATTTTCATTCATTTGGAAAACTACCATTTTTTATACTTGAACTATACAGTTTTTTCTTAGCTATCTCTAATCCTTCTTTATAATTTGATGTATCAATAGCTATATCAGGATTTTCTTGAACCCACTTCTTAGAATAATCTAGATAGTTTTTAAATAAATCTAATAAGTATCCATCTTCTCTTTTTGTAGTCCAATCATTATCATATTTCCTACTTAAAGAAAGCATCTCATTTGGCGAAATGTCTCTTTTATATAACAACACGACCGAATCATAATCAAAAATATTAATATCTTTTGGGTTAATAGAACTACCTTCCAATATTACATTGTCATATTGATTATACAATTCTAATAATTTATCATAAAACTCTTTTTGCCTCAATGGATTTATTTCTGTGTCATATCCTTTCCACGGCTCATGGAATCCCCAATCTCTACGATAATCATCAGTACATATAACCGGAATATGCTTTTCTTCACTTATCATTTTAGCTAAGGTACTCTTACCATTTCGCGGTTGCCCTAATATTATATATTTCAATATTGTCACCTCTTTTTATAAAAATTAGACTCCTATCACCACACCTTAAATGATATGGTATTTTTTTTACTTTTTAGTAATTATTTATTAGATTTTATTATCTTTTACATAATTAGAAACAGTTGTTATTGCTCTAATTTATATTGAAACTTTTTAGAATCTTTCTCAATATCAAAAAAACCTTTCTTAATAAAGAACTTGTCTTGATTTCCAATATCAACTAAAGTAAACAATACCTCATTATCTGAGTTATAACATACATAATATTTTCGAGCAGTATTTCCGATATTACCAGAAGTTTTAGTAAACTTTAAATCCTTATATTCTTCAATAAATGTATCTACGTCGTAATCATTATCTACATTATTACCAGTTTTTATGTAACTAATATCATCTAAGCTAACCCCAGTTATTTCCTCAATCGTCTTACTTGTCTTATTACATCCAACAAGTAAAAAACTAAAAATTACAATAATTAAACATAAAGCTCTTTTCATTTCTAAACTCCTTTCATATGAGTTAACTCATCAATTGTAATTAATTTAATATTTTCAACTTCTCCATCATCATTTATTAATAATTTAAATAATTCTGGAGCATTAATCTTTTTATTAAATATAATATTACCTTTAAACTCTATTTTAATCTTTTCTCCGTCTACACCCAGTAATTTACAATATTTGAGGAAATAGAATAATATTGTATATCCATGAGTAAAGATTGCTATTCGCTTGCCTTTATATTTTTCTACTATTTCTTTTATTGCTTCGCTCATTCTATTTTGAACATCTAATTGTGACTCACCGCCTTCGGTTTTAAAGTTCGGATCAAAGAACTGTCTTGCAAACCAATCGGGATAGATATCATCATTATTCTTTCCGACTCTTCTTTCATCTAACCGGTCATCAATAATTACTTTTAAACCTTGACTATCTAATAAGTATTTTGCTGTTTGCAATGTTCTTACACAATTACTAGCATAAACCACATCAATGTTTTTTAACTCCTCATGATTACATACTATCTTAGCTCTTTCCTCACCCAATGGACTAAGTACTATTTTTTCATTTAGAATTAATGGAGTTTGATTAGTATGATAACTTTCAATTATAGATTGTGATAATCTAACTGAATGTCTAATTAAATATACCGTTGTTATAAAACCACTTCCTTACAAATTATTTATTTAAAATAAAAGAACCATCTCCATAAGCACAAGAAACATCTAAAACACACTTTGAACCATTCAATAAATCTGCCGCAAAAAAGTGTCTACCTGATTGCTCTACTCTAAGTAAATAATTATATTTTTCATCAAATGGGTCTACATATTCATAGTTTACTTCCATTATTCACCTACTATCCTTACTATAGGTTTTTTCTAAAAATAATCTTTTTTGAAAGCCACCACGTTTATTTTTTTTTGATCAGCTAAAGAAGTAATATCCCCTAAACTTTTTCCTTCTAAAGCTGCAATAGATCTAACCACTTCCACAACATCAGCTAATTCTTCTAAAGTTTCATCATGGTTTTTAGAACTTACAACCTCATTAGCCTCTTCTAATAATTTCTTATATAATTCATCTTTATACTCGACATCATTTAATACCCTCGTAACGGCAACTTCCCCATTACTTTCTATCTTATCTGGTATATAGTCTCTAACTAGTTTATTGAATTCTCTTTCCATTATTTCACCACTTTCTATTGACATAAATTATGTTTCAAAACAATTGTCGGCATATTACAAGCCAGTATCCTAATTTCTTTCAAAAATGAGCATATTTTAACCTATTTTATTATTTATTTCTTCTTTTTTTATTAAAACTTGCAAGATTTCAATTCTTAAAAGCTCTCATTTTATAAGGGTTTAAGTGATGGCCACCATAAATACAAGCCAACCAGTTTATATTAGTTTTATTTTCATTCATGAGTATTACCTCCTTTTATTTTAATTTTATATCATATAATTTAATTGATTCATCATTTTCTCCTATTCTTTCAACATATAACGAATCAACAATCATTTCAAATGTATCATCTAATTCTATTTCTTCATGTAATGGTTTGTTTGCTAAACTTATATGAGGATCATAACTATATTTATTTCTATATTCTAAATGTTCTGGAATAATATTTTTGTAAATATCATCACTCATTCCTTTAATAATATCTTTATTTTCTACTATATTTAAGAATCTATAGTTCGATTCTCCTACTGGAGTTGATACACTATGGCAAACAATTTTAAATGGTTTGTATTTAGCTAATACTTCGCATAATTTGTCATATAACTCTTCATCTGATATTTCAGAATCAAATGGGAATACTACTGCAATATGTGGTTCTATTTTATCTGCTATATCATAATACTTTTTCTGAATATCTTTGATTTTATCAATATTTGGAAATTTAACCATTATTAATATATCCCTCTTATTTATATTATTAAATGACATATCTCTACACCTCTTTTTTATCTGGTCTTGACTAAATTGTTATCAACCAATTGATATTGCTTTTTTGAAACACTTTTTCATCATTCATTTGGATCAACTCCTTTATTTACTATATTTCATATAATATCTAGATTCAGTTTCTTCTATAACATTGAACCCTAATTTTTTATACAATGATATAGCCTGTACATTTTCTTTATATACCCATAAATATATTATATCATTATTGTTTATAACTTCTTTTATAATATTAGTTCCTATACCTTTATTTCTATATTTTTCTTCAAGATATATTTCATCTAACAATGTACCATCATCTTTATCAGTTAATAATAAACATCCAACTACTTTATCATCTACAACAATATTAGAATAATTATTAAGTAGTTTTGGCACATTATTTTTTACATAATTATTTATCTTATTAATTTCATTTTCTGGTAAATCTTTAGCATATTCAAAAATTGTTTTCTTTTTATAGTCAATCAACTTCTCGATATCATCATTAGATGACTTAATCAATTTATAATCCATAAATTCACCTCTTTTTATAAATATAAAATATGTCGGCATATTACAAGCCAGTACCCTAATTCCTATCAAAAATAAATAATTTTTAATCTATTTTTTCATATTTTTCTTCTTTTTATACTAGAACTTGCAAAATCTCATTTGCTAAAAACTCCCATTTTATAAAGGTTTAAGTGATAGTCGTCATAAATACAAGCCAACCAGTTTATATTAGTTTTATTTTCATTCATGAGTATTACCTCCTTTAATTATTTATTTCAAAATATTTTAACAAGTAATTCCAACACCCAACTTTATCAGTTAATGTTTCATAATTATTATTAATCTTCTTTACTATATCTTCTTTATCAAACCATTTTATATCTTGCACTTCTTCTTCCTGTAAAACTATATCTTTAATATCAATATTTTTATGTACAACATAAAATTCATTGAAATGTCTATTTATTATATCACCAGAAATATTTTCTGAAATAGTACCCCCAATAAATTCTAAATCATTTTTATTAATATCAATACCTATTTCTTCTTTTGTTTCTCTAATTACTGTTTGATAACCAAATTCTCCAGTCAGAACATGTCCGCCAGCAGTTATATCCCATAAATTAGGCCATAGTTTTTTATTAGCACTTCGCTGTTGTAATAATATGCTCTTATTATCAGTGCTAATTATAAAAACTACTACAGCCTTGTGCCATAAACCTTGTTTATGACATTCATCTCTACTTTCTATCTTACCAGTGAATTCACCTTTTTCATTTAAAACATCAAAGAATTCATTCATAGTTTTACCTCTCTCTAATCAAAAGTTTAACCATCAATACCAAGTATTAAATAGTATTTTATTTATTTTCAATTTGTTTTATTTCATCAATATATTCATAATTTAATGAATTATTATTACTTATAACTGTTTTACCCAAATTTCTTTCTATATTATCACGTGCTGCCTTAGCTGCACTACCACCCATTTTTGCTATTTTTCTATTTTGTTCTAATCCAAAAGGTTTATGCTCTTTAGCTAATTCCCTAGTTGCTATTTCACCTAAATCAGTTAATACAACTTCTATATCGGTCATATTATCTCTTAATGATTCTTTTCTAAGTCCTTTAAATGCTTTATATTCACTTGCTTTCATTCCAGACCATGACTTATAGATTTCATTAGTTAAAATTCCATATTCATAATCTTTTGTTATTCCAGACTCTTTCCAAACATCAGTTAATTTAAATCTGTCAACTATTCCAGTTAATCTTGATTTAATCCACTTATCATCATAACCTCTTTTACGATAATACTCTATCGCTCTATTAACAGCAAGTTCTGGATCAAATACCTCATCAATTCTTTCTTTTCCTAATGACGCTAGCCACATTTTAAATGATTCAGCTTTAGGTGATGGAATTGATTCTATAAGCCTAAATATGTTTTGAGTATCCAACATATCAGTATTTCGCATTTTACCATCTTTAGCTTTTAATTTGAAAGTGTCACAATTTGTGACGGTTTCATTTCCTTCTTTAATCATTCTTGATTTTAGTGTTCTCCAATAATGTGATGGGTCACTACTTTCTGTTAAAACACTAATAATATCAATAACACTAAAATAATACTCTTCCTTATCACTATTCCAAATACTTCTTATTTCTTTTCCTTCAAAAAGATTTGTAATAGTTGCTAATTTATCATTCATATTTTTTGCCCCCTTTCATGATTTATCAACTGCTTATATTATACTATATTTTTCTTGAATTTCCTATTTATTTAGTTATATTAATTTTCTTATCTTATCGTGGGGTTAGTTGGAAACATCACCTTGTCAAAAATATATAAAAAACACCATTCTTTCATGATTTTGGGTGTTTTTTGCTCATTTTTACTAAATTTTTATATAAAACATGTAAGATTTAATTATTAGTTTTCCTTTATTTTATAAGGATTTGTTAAAGGGTTAGATAAATCATGCTCAAGCAGTTTATATTAGTTTTATTATCATTCACTTGGATCAACTCCTTTTTAAAATCATTAAAATTATAGCATAAAAAAGGCAGATTT